>JAIQGI010000044.1 GCA_020072565.1 Terriglobia bacterium | reverse complement strand
ACGCTCGCCTTCACTCCGCTCCGGGGCAACCATCCCCGTCTCTCTCTTCAATTCTGCTATTCCCATCTTGGATTTTCACCCTACCCTCTACATTAAATTAGCATGGGGTAGGTGTCTCAGCATCATAGGCACAGAGGGATTCGCGAGTTCTGCCGACGGCACCGCCTTATATATTTTGAGCCAGTTCTATTGGTGGCAGCACCGTCTGAAAACGGGCGGTCGGAGAGAAATCACAATATGCGAGAGCCTCTTGCGGCCGCAGCATGGGAAGCTAAGAATTTGGTCACCAGGATTTCCTTCGGAACGGGTCGCTGGCCTGCTGCAGAATATGCATCCGGGAGACTCGAACAATTTGATCCTACTGCCGCGTCCTAAGTGCTAGGGACGATACTTGGCAAGGATGGCTATTGACACCAAAGCTATCCCCAAGAGCAGCAGGATGCCCGGTTCCGGAACCATAATCAGCTGGTCCTGTTTCCGAAATTGGGGAAATGCCTGTAACCGAGTTTTTTCGCCTCGTTCCTCGCTTTGGTTTTAGCTTGCGCACGGGCTCCGCGTTAGCGCTTACCCTTCCTTTCCGTTCGCCAAAGCCAGAACAGGATTATTCCAAACGGAACGAGCGAGAGGACGAAAAATACCGGGCCACCGTTCCTGTGGATAGAGGAATGGATATAGGACGGGTCGACTCGCGCACACAGCACGGCAAGGACGAGAATGCGAAAAGCGTTTCGGGCTATTCCTAGGGGAATCACGATCGAGGCAAAAACCCATCGCCTCCAGGCCGTACGAAGGAACAGGTGACCGGCTACGAGTGAACTTAAAAACAGAACGAGCGTCGAACGGATCCCGCTGCATTCCTGAGCTACGCTGAACGCGATCCCGGGCATATGAAAGTTGATGCCGGATCGGTACACGGGAATTCCTGCGAGTTCGATGAGCCTATAGGACCAGTCTGCTGAAGCATGTTGCAGAACCGTCTCCAGCGTCCCCACGATCGAGAGTGGAATCGGCGCCACGAAAACCAGGAACAGAGCAGGAAATGCAAGCGCACGCATCGTCTGCCAGCCCAGGAAGACGAAGCCTCCGCTCCAGAGCAAAAAGGAAAAGGAGAGCATTTGAATCGTGAGGAGGTTCCCCGACGCTTCAATCCACACTCCAGAGAAACCGGGTCGTGCAGCCATGAGCAGCCCGAAACCCACTGCAGCCGCGATCGCGGCAAGCAAGTAAGCCCCGCGGGCCGTGAGCGCCACATCCTTCCTCCGAACCCAGACGAGGTAGCCGGAGATAAAAGGCACAAGTAGCACATATGAGAACAGGTTTGATTCGAAAGCAAATCGTACCAGGTTACCGAAAGGCCCTGCGAAGCACAGCGCTAACAACGCCGCGAATATCAAGAACCGGCGAAGCGCCCCAGCGCCGGGGGGAAGCTGGCTCCGATTCGCAGGCCCGGATGCTTGACCCGGAGCGACACTGAAATTCAAGAGAGCCCTCCCGCGGATGCCAAATCCCTGGCCCTGCAATTGTTGCCCGAGGATGCGCATTCGGTCCAAGCGATTACGGCAGGCACTTTTTTTCAGGGGGCAAGAATAGCGTGGATTCCAGAAGCGGTCAAGGGCCGGTCAAATAGCTGCGGTTGCCTTTTTGACCGGGCAAGGAGGAGGCATCAATCCGCACGAAGAGGACGATGCTGAGCCGACGGCTTACCTCGGCGAGGATCTGCCTCCAGCGAAGTTGGGACCATCCGGACGCCTGGACAAAAATAAGTTTGATGGCCCTTGCACACCAGCACGATAGACGCACTTAACCAAGTCTTGGTGATTAAGGAGCAACAGCCGCACCGTGGCAAAATCTGACGGTTTTCACACAACTCACTTTGCGGAACGAGGGGGTATTTCAAATGCGCTCAGTTAGTCCTACCTGACTGCTAGGGATAATCTCAGACAGTTCGGACAACCATACACTTTCAATTATTCACGCGCCACGCGCAGAACTCTTTAAATATCAATGGATAATCGAATCCGGGACAACATGATTTTGGGGCAGTGTCCCAAACCCGTACGTTTTTGCGCCGCAAAACATAAAAGGCACAGCTGCGCAAGATATATTTATCCGCGATGCTGTGGCAAATATCCCATTTATTTTCAATAAAATGACAAGTTTCACGACAAATGGGATGGGTGAACTTGGCAGTTTGGCACGCTAAATGCTTAAATTATTTCGGATTCGGGGAATGCTTGAGCCGTAGAAGAATCACGAAAGAAAGGAATATGAGCTATGAAAAGGACATTGGTAGCTCTTCTCGTCGGCATCGCTTTGACGCCAGCATTGATGGCTGGTCCGTTGCAGGTCACAACCATCGGCGGCGCCGGTTATGGACCATTTCAAACCGGTACGGGTGGCGAGTTCACATTTAGCCCCAGTGCTAATTTCCTTTGGGTTCTAAATAAAGGTTACGTAGACGGAGTAACCAAGAACCTGCCAGGCTTACCGAACACCTTCCAAACATTCTGCGTTGAAGAAGCGGAATTCGTGTACCCAAATACTACTTTCGACGTAACCATAAGCAATAAGTCCATCTTTACTAACGTAAGTCTAACACTGGGCGCAGCGTGGCTATATCACCAGTTTCAAACCGGTCAACTAGCCAACTATGACTATACCAATAGACCCGCTGCTCAAATTCAAGCTCTTCAGACTGCGATATGGTACTTTATGGGCGTTGCACCGGATCCGGGCGCCGGTAATGTGTTCCGCAACCTGGGCATCGCAAATGGCGGATTTGCACTTAACACCACAATTCCAGTGGCTGTTTTGAATCTCTGGGCTCCAGGCCAAGTCGGCACCACTGCCGGTGCGCGCCAGGATATGTTGGTCTGTGTCCCGGATGGCGGACTGACGCTGATGCTCCTAGGGATTGGCGTGGGAAGTCTGGCCTTGATTTCGCGCAGGCTGCGTGCTTAACCGACGCAGCAGCCAATCTTGGGAAAAGGGGCAGCAGTGTGCTGCCCCTTTTTGTTTTTCGAGCTCATCCGACGAGATTAATCCTGTCACACCATTTTTTCGAGCTCATCCGACGAGATTAATCCTGTCACACCATTTTCAGGAAAAGGACCCACAACAAGGGACGGGGGTGAACGCCGCTTATATTTGTGCTGTCTGCGTCCATCCACATTTATCTGTATCCAGAAAAATACGTTCCCGCCTTTATGAAATGATGGGCCAGTGTCGTGGAGAGAGAGCAGCTTAGAATCAAGAATGGCTCATGCCGATTGCCGCAGACTAAAGGGGTAAGTGTCCTGATTTTGTTGTTGACGCTATGCGGATCGCGCACAAGATAGAGACCTCTCACAGGGAACTGCGCCTCCCGTTGACGCCGTACCGCAAATCAGCGCTCCATCCCTGCGCTCTCATGCGGGCAGGCTCATTGTTGTGAAAGCGCAGAATCTACTCCGTAAACTCCGGCATTGGATATCTGCGCCTTATTCCCCGCTTCAATAATAGCTCGAGCGTCGCGGTTACCGACCTGCACACGCGGCAAAAGAGGATAAAGTTGCTAAGCTCCTGATCGAGTGCGCAATTTGTGAAGGTGGCGGGCTCGAGGCCGTAACTGAGCCACAGGGCGGCCAACGAGCGCTTAGCGTGAAAAAATGGGGGACCAGGAACGGCGGGTGATGAGGTCAGGTCAGCGGGGATCTTCGAGGGGCTTGAGCAAGTGGGTATTCTCAGAAGATAGCTAAAGAGAATCCGTCCGGCGGCCGGGCCCCACTTTGGCTCGCGTGCGCTGCTCCACTGCAAGGACTGACTGGCGCGAGAAAGATTGGAGTCGAGCGTAACCAGGTCTGCTGAATAGGTCCGGGAAAGCCAGAGATAGGCGACATCGTTAGCGGTCAAGCCTGCCTTATCAGCAATGAGCACCACTTCATCCATTTTGACCTCGCGGATATCCAGGTCCATTTGCTCGAGGAAACCAAAGGCGCCAACAAGTTCGGCGGCTTTCGCAGGGTAATGATGCATCTTCTTTATGCACACGTCGGCCACCTCGAATCGCAGCAGTGCGCAGGTGACCAGGGACTCCCCTTCAAGCGCAGCGGCTATGAATTCCCCTTCGCGCTCGCCAAACAGGATCGCCGCTACAGCGGAAGAATCAACAATCTTGACGCCCATCACGCGCCGCTCTGATAATGGCAGCCGACTCCATCCTCGTGCGCAGGCCGAGTTCAAGCACGCGCTTGAGTGTCTCCGCGACCGACATCCTGCGTGGCGGATAAGCGCTTTCTTCGTGGATGGCAAGGAGCTCTCCCTGCAAAGAGCGATGATTGCGCGCAGCCCTGTGCCGCAGATGCTCCTCCAGCTCGTCGGGGACGTTTTTGATTGAGAGGTTGATCGGCATATGATCCTCAGATCCAATTCAGATCCATTTTGGAATCATATGATTCCCCTTTCAAGCGCGATGGGCCTCGGAAAAGAGGAAAGAGCCAAGGCATTTGGACGCGGATAAACGGACGGAAGCACAGGTTATTAGCCGGGGAGGGTTAGGATTTTGCGGGCGTCCTGGGCGCCGGGAAAGGACTGGTTGAGTTCGAGTGCTCTTTTCAGGGATTCCTTCGCCCGGCTGATATTTCCCTGGCCGTAGTAGGCCATGCCCAGATGGTAGTAATTCTCGGCCGTGGGCTGCTTACGGTTGTTGACGCTGAAAAGCAGCTGGTCAACGGCGAGGGTATGGTTCTTCAGTTTGTAGTAGATCCAGCCGAGCGTGTCTGCGATTTCAGGATCGTCGGGAGCTTTTTTCCGGGCCGTCCTCGCTAGCGACAACGCTTCCTGGAGGTTCATATTGTTTTCGCACAACAACCAAGCAAGATTGTTAGCGGCATACGGATTCTCGGGATCCAGTTCCAGCACCTTGCGGTAGTTTGCCATGGACCCTTGAACATCCTTGGCCAATTGGAGGTAAAAGGCTTTCAGCAGGAACGCCGGGGCGAGCTTGCTGTTTCTCGCGATCAGCTGATTCACTTCCTTTAGTGCTTGAGGAATATTGTTGCGCTGCATGTTCAATTGGCCGAGCATGATATAGGCTTGGTAGTTTTGCGGATTCAGCTCGATCGTCTTTTGAAACTCCCGCTCCGAGCCCGAAAGGTCCCCCTTTGCCATCAGGATATGGCCCCGGAACCGATGTACTTCGTCCTGCGGTGTTCGCAGTTTGGCAGCGCGGTCGAGTTCTGCCATCGCCGCGTCGTACTGTTTGGTTCGAAGGTGAAGATAGATAGCATCATTTATTGCCATGATAAGATCCGGTTTTACCTCAATTGCTTTCCGAAAGTGGGACAGGGATGAGGTGTAATCCCCCTTAAGGGCTTCCACGGTTCCCAAGCCATGCCAGTAAAGGGGATTCTGCGGCTGCATGTCGCACAGCCTCAAATACTCCTTCTTGGCATCGTCCAGCCTGCCAAGAGAACGCAGGGCATCCGCACGCCCGGCGATCGCATCTTCATTGTTCGGAAGTGCGGCTAGAACCTGGTCAGCCTGTTGGAGCGCGTCCTGAGGTTTCTGGCGTAGTGCTAGCAGCTTTGCCAGGGCGCCGCGGGCCGGCAGGTATCCGTTGTCGCGCTGCAGAATCGCATCCAGAGTATTCTGAGCGCCGTCGAGGTCGTTGCGCATAAAGAGCAGACTGGCCTTCTCCAAGTATGCTGGGGATAAAGAAGGATTTGATTTGATTGCTGCCTCAAATTCCACCATCGCTTTGTCGAACTGTTGGCGGCGGCGTTGAATCTTTCCCATGAGGTAATGAGCCTCGGGATCATTCTTGTTCTCAGCGAGAACGGAGCTAATGTTCACCTCCGCCTTGGCTTCGTTTTTCTGATCGAGATATAACTCCGCCTGGCGCAACAGCACCTGGCGATCTTTTTGGTTCGACTTCAGCATGTCGTTGAGAGTTGCCATCGCTTGATCCGGGTGGCCTTGCTGGGCGTAAAAACCCGCCAACCCCCACTGTGGTTCCCGCGCCTTAGGTTGCCTGGCGGCTGCTTCCTTAAAGACATTTTCTGCCTCGGCAGGTTTTTTGGCGGACATATAATAGCCGACCAGCGGATAGAGGTAGAGCGGATCGGTAGGCGCCAGATCGAAGGCCTTGCGATAATTCGTCTCGGCATCCTGCAGCCGTTGGGTGGCGGTATAGAACGTGGCAATTGAAAGATGAGCCTGGGGCGAATCCGGGTGCTTCTGCAGTGCTTCCTTGAAAACCTGTTCGGCCTTCACCGGATCGTTCTTTCGGAACTGAGCGGCGGCCAAACTCAAAATAGCCTTCAAGTTGGCGGGATCCAGGGACAGCACCTTTTCCAGCTGGGCGATGGCCCCGTCGTTTTTGTTTTGGCCGGCGTAGGCGTTCCCCAGCAGCATGATGGCCTCAATGTTCGACGGCTCGACCTTCAGGACCTCCTCCGCATCCTGCTGCGCCTGCTTGAAAAGATCGGGGGTCCTGACGCCCGCGGCCAGCAAGTATTGACCGAGCTGCAGCCTGGCTTCGACGTTTTTCCCGTCGACCTTGACCACCTGCTGGTAGACGCCGATCGCGTTCTGGTGATCACCCATCTGCTGGAACGCCTTGGCAATTCCCAAGAGGCTTTTGATGTGCCCACCGTCGAGCCGCAGCGCGTTACGAAACTCGATCGCAGCTTCTTCGTAGCGCTTGTTGTCCAGGTATTTCTGGCCGCTGGCGAAGTACTTGTCGCGCTGGGCCTTTGGATCGCCTTTGCAGCCGGCGATTAAGGTTGTTGCAAGCAGAAAAACAAGGATCTTAAGGGCAGGTCTCATGGATGGATCTCCTGGAATTATCGAAGAACTGAACCTCGAGGACTCGAAGGCTCAAAGACTCAAAGAGTTTTTAAAACTTGGAGTCTCTGAGTCTTTGTGGTTCAACAGCTATTTGCGGGCGATGCCGAGCTTTTCTATCAGCTCATAAAGCGATGAGCGGGCGATCTGGAGTTCTTCGGCGCAGCGGGTGAGGTTGCCGCGGTTTCTGGCGAGGGCGCGCTCGATCAGGTCGCGCTCGATCGCTTCGCGCGCCTTGTTGAGCCCCATGCATTCGAGTTCGGCGTAGGGTCCGACGAGCGACAGGTCATGCTGCGTAATCTGTTTTCCGCCGGCCATGATGACTGCGCGCTTCAGCTTGTTTTCCAGCTCGCGCACGTTGCCGGGCCACGGGTACACCTCCATGGCTTCCACGGCCCTCTTGCTGAAGCTTAGTGGCTTGTTGTGTTCCACAGCCAGACGTTGGAGCAGGGCCTCTGCGAGCAGGGTGATGTCCCCGTCGCGCTCTCGAAGCGGCGGCATGGAAATGATCACGACCCCGATTCGGTAGTAGAGATCTTCGCGAAATTGGCCCGCAGCCATCTCCTTTTGCAAGTCCGCGTTGGTAGCGCAAATCACGCGGGCATCAACCGTAATCCCTTTTCGTCCGCCGACGCGCTCAATGACGTGTTCCTGGAGAAACCGTAGCAGCTTGACCTGCAGAGCCGGAGTGAGTTCGCCGATCTCGTCGAGAAAGAGCGTGCCTTGATGCGCCCTCTCGAGCCGGCCTTCGCGCTGCATATGCGCGCCCGTGAATGCACCCTTCTCGTGGCCGAACAGCTCGCTTTCGAGAAGGTTTTCGGGTATGGCACCGCAGTTGATCGTAACGAACGGCGCGTTGTTCCTCGCACTCAGGCGGTGGATCGCGCGCGCCGCCAGTTCCTTCCCTGTGCCGCTCTCACCGGCGATCAGAACAGGCACATCTGCGGCAGCCACCTTGCGGATGTTCTCAAACACACTCTGCATCTTCGGGCAGTTGCCGAGCATGCCTTCAAAGCACTGGACCTGTGAGCCTGCCATGCGCTCGCGATTCTCACGCTCGAGTTGTGAAACACGGATGGCACGGCCGAGGACAACCTTCAGCGCCTCGACATCTACCGGCTTGCAGAAAAAGTCGTAGGCCCCCTGCCCGATCGCCTCCAGGGCGTTCTCCTGGTCGCCTTGACCAGTAATCACCAGCACCTTAAGCAACGGATCGATCCGGAGCATTTCGCCGAGAGCCAGGAAGCCCTCGGTGGTATCGCCAGGCGAGGGAGGCAAGCCCAAGTCCAGCGTCACCGCCGGAGGCTGCTCTCTCTTGAGGATTTCCAGAGCGGATGGCCGGTCCTCAGCGAGAGACACTTCGTACTGCGCGCTCAGCGCCCACTTCATCTGATTGCGCACGAATTCATCATCTTCGGTGATCAGCACTCTCGGCTTTTCCATGCTCATCATTAACCGCGAAGGCTCAAAGACTCTAAGGGTCTCGACGTGGGTCTTAGAGATTCTTTGAACTCTTCGAGCCTTAGCGGTTCCCTTTTTCGGAGAAAATCCCTGAAATACTTATAGGTTTCCCAAAACAATAGGGTCATGCAAGCGCTATATCATCCCACATCACGAGAAGAAGTGCTCGCACATGCCGTCGTCGACTCCGCTTATAGGGTACACACAACGCTGGGCCCGGGTCTGCTCGAAGCGGTGTATGAACGCTGCTTCTGCTGCGAGCTGGAGAAGCAGGGCATTCCTCATGTTCGCCAGGTTTCAGTGCCGCTCGTGTATGACGGGGTGAAGATTCCCTGGGGAGTGAGGCTCGACGTGCTGGTGGATAACCGGATCGTGTGCGAGCTGAAGGCCGTCGAGGCGCTGACGCCGGTGTTTCTGGCGCAGATCCTGACACAGCTGAAGCTGGTGGATCTTCATCTTGGATTCCTGATCAACTTCAATGTGGCGCGAATCAAGGATGGGATTCGGAGGGTCATAAGATGACCTCGAAGGCTCGAAGGACTCGAAGAATCTCGAAGGGGATGTTAGAGATTCTTCGAGCCCTTCGAGCCTTAGAGGTTCCCTTGCGTCACCGGCAGAATCACCCGAAACGTGCTTCCTTCTCCCTCGCGGCTGACCACCTCGATCCGCCCGTGATGCGCCTCCACAATCATTTTACTATGGTACAGCCCAATCCCCATGCCGCGCTTTTTCGTGGTCCGAAATGGCCGGAACAGCAAGTTCTCAATGAACTCCTGCGTTATCCCGCAGCCGTTGTCCGTCACCGACAGCACGACCTGGTGGTCGATCGTCTCGGTCTCGACGATGATGGAACCTTTGCCGTTGCACGCCTCGTGAGCGTTCAGGATCAGGTTGGTAACTACCTTTTGGAGCTGTTCGGAATCAAGCGAAATCAGTGGGATTGCCCCGAGTTTTCGCTTGAGCGGTGTCTTGATGCTGGCCCCCAATTCGTCCAGAATCCTGGCGACCAGCTCGTTGAGATCGCCCTCCACAAGCCGCAGCTCGATTCTCTGTTTTAGGGAAGACAGCCGACTGCAGGTGGCATCGATCCGGGCGACGCTTTCCCCAATCAACTTCAAGGCGTCCTTGCGGAAATCCGGATTGTCAAAGTAAGCAGGAAGGTTCTGCATGGTGAGGGACAGGCGCGAAGCCAGGTTTTTGAGATCGTGGACGAAGAAGGTGGAAGCGCTCTGGAAGGCCTCGACTTCCTGCGCGCGGCGCAGGTCGTCCGCCAGCCTCATCTGCAACACCCGCGCCGCCAGTTGGGAAGCGTAGGCATTCAGCAGGTCCTGGTCTTCCATGGAGAGCGGCGCGTTCCCCACGCGGTCGCAGTTTAGAGTAATGAGCCCGACCAACTGCCCGCCGGTTTGCACCGGCAGGATGTGTCGCATTTCGAATTCACGAAAGTATTCAGGCCTGGCGCGCATGATCTCATCGGCCCAGGCGTTTCGTCTCTCCGTGAGGTCGAGGGGCGACGAACGTCCCTTGAGCGCCCGGAGCAGGTCGGAAACCTTTTCGCCGCTCCTCTCGAGATCCCGGGCCTGGATCGGAGTGAAGACGGTTGATCCCTCGAGGGTCAGGCAATCTCCTACCCGGTCACAAAGCCACACGTTCACCGAGAGTATCCCGAATGTCTGCGACACGATCCTGGCGACCGCGGCGCAGAGTTCGCGCACCTGCACCAGGGAGTTGGTTTTTTCGGTCAGCTCCATCCAGGCTTTGCGATAGTCGTACATCGGCCTCTTAAAATGCCAGATCACGAAGCGCCGGATGCGCTCCCGCAGCCGGTCCGAGAGCAGCAGCATTGCGAGACCGGCCAGTGCGAGCAGAACCAGCAGCGCATCGATCGGAAGAGGGCGCTGCGGGTTGAAAAAGCGCACCATGTATGCCAGCAACCCTAGGGTGACCAGATATACGCCTGCGAGGAGAGCGGTCAGCGAAAATTGGATGGTCGTCCGCGAAAGATAGACATCTACGTTGAGAAACTGCGAACGCGCGAGCCCCCAGGCAAACAGCAGGTCGGCAGCAATAAGAACGGCCGGGGCCAGCATAGCCAGCGACGTATCCAGCGCCGAATAGATCAGCGCCTGGCTGCTGATGTAAACCCAGACGGCGCAAATGCCGCTCATGCCCAGGACGATGAACTTGATCTGCCAGCGAATGCGGCCCGTGGATGCGCGCAGGGTGCGCTCGAGATTCGCAAGGATCAGGACAGCGGACACGAGGAAAAGCGAGTAAAAGATCTTGCCGCCATAACCAAGCGGAATGATGCGTTGGCCCGAGGAGCCCTGAACGGGAAGTCCTTCGAAGATGGATTCCGAAAGAGCGACCACACTCAGCACCGGCAAGGCAAATACTGCGGCAACCACATACTTCCAGCCCACCAGATACTTTCTATATTCCGTCCGCGCAAAGGCGAGGCAGAAGAGTAAGCACGTTCCCGGCTGCAGGGCCGAAACCGCAATGCGCACTTTCTCCCAATAGATCGAGTCTTCGGGAGCCCCGGCATCGGCGCTAAGGCCCCTGAACAGCTGGGCCAACGCAAGCAGTGCGAGAGACGCGATAAAGCTTCGACTGGCAAAGGAGCGTCGGTCGCGGATCGTGACCAGGCACGCCAGCAACAGGGTGAGAGTCGCAGCAATGAAAGAAAGCGTTGCGCTCTGCGGGTACAGGATTGAGCTCATGCAGCCTTCACATCAGTTCTTTTAGGTAAGCCCGTCTCGCGCTCCGATCGTCGCAAAAGCCAGAGCACGGGCCACAGGAGTAGCAGCGTTGTCAAAAAGAAGACGATTCCTCCCTCGTGGTGCAGATCGCTGCTTACGATGAATCGCCTGTCGATATGGATCGACAGGAGTGACAAAGTCACAATTCGTATGGCGTTCTTGATCATCGCCATGGGCACAGCCACTAGCGCGAAGAACGACTTGCGCCAAAAGGTCTTAAGAATCAGGTGGCCGGCAAGGAGGCAGCTGATCAGCAGGGCCAAACTGGATCGTATGCTGCTGCATTGAGTGGCAATCTCGATGCTGATCCTGGGCAACACAAACGTCAGGCCGTCACGATAGTAAGGCGTGCCTGTTATCTTGAACAGCAGTGCGGTCATATCGGCGGAGCCCCTCTGTAGCGCGGATATAATGACTTCGAGCAGAGTCCTTGGGATCGGGACCATGAGCACAAGAAAGAGCATTGAGAAAAGCGCCTTCCGAAAGCTTTCAGTTCCATAAAAGAAAAGAAACATCCCGGCCCACAGAATCACGATTGTAAGTGCCCTTGCAGATAGAGCGTCCGAAGCGTCCAGCCCATTTTTCACCAGGCTTTCCGAGATCAGAAGAGCTACTGCGATGACCGAGATGGTCCCTCCCAGAAGCACGGAGTGGCTGACATCTTTGAAAATCGTGGCTCTCTTGCGGAAAATGAGGGCAAGGCTGAGCAAGGGAATAAAGAAAATGTGCGATGAAAACTCATTGTGGATCGAAAACTCAACCAGCTGTTTGAAAAACGCCAGGTTTGCCAATATCGAAGCGAGAAAGACTGCTGTAAACAGAAAGCCTCTCGTCTTAATGCTCATCCTTGCGGTTGCAGTCAAAGTCATAGCCATAGGATCATTCTGATTCCAATGAAGATCTGTCCAGAAATTGCGCTTGGCGTCTTGGCGACTTCGCGGTTTGAAAAGCAAACGCCAAGACGCCAGGACGCGAAGACGCCATGGAGAACATTATTTTGCTGCGCCCGGGTTCGACTGTTGTGCATTAACCTGCATGTCGATATAACAGTGCGCCCGCGGCCCTCAAGAGATTCAGCGGCGCCCAAGAGAGGACTCGGTTCAGAACGTGAAAGTATGGTTTTCCGGCACCTGATGTAATCGGTGCCGGACATCTCACATATGCAAGGTCGTTGCGCGTGGCTCCCAAACGCTCCTTGAATATGATCAACCCGGGATTATCACAGCCGGTGCGCCCAAGGTCGAACTCGTGTAATCCCTGTTCGCAGGCTTCCTGAATGGCGCTCCAAAAAAGCAGCTGCGTTCCCCCCAGCGCATTGCTCCTTGCGTCGGAAGAGCCGTATTTGTAGACGATGCGATCCCGATGCCTCAGCGTGACGATGGCCGCTACGGGCTGATTCTTCAAGTAGGCTGCCCGGACCTGCATTGCCGGTCCGAGGCATCCGGCGAGGTTTTGGAACCAGGCAAACGGCTGCGGCACAAGTCCCTGCCGCCGGCGCGTCCGAAGGTGCAGCCGATAGAAATCCCTGAGGAGACGTTCCGATTGTCCCTGCTCGACGGTCAGTTTCTCGCGCTCGGCGCGGCGGATTTTCCTCTGGACGCAGTCCTTGTGAAAACGCTTATAGATCGCGCCGGGTCCCGAACGAAGGTCAAGCCGGTGAAAGTAGAAGCGCGCGCAGCAAGTGAACCCGGTCGCCGTCGTCTCGACCCCGCATGCGGCATCAAGCGGACGAAGTTCCACATATTTCCGGTTTCCCAGTTCCGGGCGCGCCTGCAATGAACGCAGCAGACTCGAAACTCGCCCGGGCTGATCTATCAGGGGATCGCAGTGATCGGAGAACGGAAGTGACACCAGCCGCTGACCTGTGAACCAGCTGTTGATATGGCAGAAAGGAATGCCCGTTTCCAATTCATGTCCAGGCAGCGAAGCGGTCAAGGCGAATATCCTGTATCCGTAAGTGCGCCTCAAGCTCTCCAGCCACCCCGCCGTGTGAAAAACAGACGCCTTCGGATGCCTCTCGACGAGGCGCCCCCACCTCGGATCCGATAAGGGATCAATGATGTGATGATTCATGCAGCTTCCGTCAGTGGTTCGCTATTCGCTCTTCGTTCCGAATGAATGATAGTGGCTTGGGGAGATATTAAGGCTGTCGAAGATAGGCGATTTCATTTTCGGCTTCCAATTACTGAAAGCCAAGAGCCACCAGAACGAAAAGCGAAGAGCGAACAGCGAATAGCGAAAAAATCATCGGGGAAGCACCGTCACGCGGATGTAGTCCACCGTCTTGCCGCCCTGGACATCCGTGACAGTGAGAGCAAACATCAGTTCGGTCTTTGCGATGACGATGGGCGCCAGAAAGCTTGCCTCGGCCCGGTCGCTGCCAGAAAGTGTCACTGAAATAGCTCCCGGAATAGGATCCCGGACCTGACTCCATTGATATGTGACATTCTTCCCTTCCGGGTCCCGGTGATTTCCGGTAAGCAGGACCGTATCCCCGCTGTGCACGGTCAGATCTTTGGCGGCGCGCGCGATCAGCGCCCCCGGTTCCGGCGCGGCATCGTAGTTGGCGAGCGTGACCGCCAACTCCGAAGAGAACGCGCTCTCTTTGCCGTCCGCCCCCACAGTGGTCACGACATAGAAATACTTCTTCCCCGGCACCGCCGTCTCATCCGAGTATTCGCACTTCGTGACCGGGTCTTTGGTCAAGCGTTTGTATGGACCTCCTGATCTATCGGCGCGGTACACATGGTATCCCGCGATCCAATAATTGGGAGGCGGGTCCCACGCAATCCGCAGCGGCCCGGCAA
The DNA here is from genome assembly GCA_020072565.1 of Terriglobia bacterium. NCBI lineage: Bacteria > Pseudomonadati > Acidobacteriota > Terriglobia > Terriglobia bacterium. The sequence goes on along the minus strand of JAIQGI010000044.1, from coordinate 40,666 downwards.
ATGCGGTTGTACATACTAGTCCACATAAGCAACAAAGCGTCCCCATCCGGATAAGATATTTCATCGCCTACTTACCAGTGCCTCTCCTGAGGTTTCCTCTGCGCCCTCAGCGTCCTCTGCGTTGAGCTTTTGCTTTTTCCCCTGCTAATTCCTTAAAATCGTAGGCGGAATCGCGGCCAGCATTTGCTTCCAATCACTGAACAACGCTTGCGCAATCAGGGGTTGCGTCGACTCGATGACAATATACCCATTTACCTGGCCGGCGCTTTCCTTCACCACCTCTTCGAGGAGCTTCGACACCCGCTGACCGGCAGGGAGTGTGAACATCGCGTCACCGTACAGGGAGCCGTCAGGCTCAAAAACCGAAACGTGAACATCGCCTGAAACTTGCCCTGGGTTGTATAGTGCAATCCCCGTCTGATAGCCGGCGCCGTTGGCCACCTGGCTGAAAACTGCCTTGGTGAAGGATTGGCTCTGAAGCAGCAGGCAGGCAGCGTATTGCGAGGTTCGTGGATCGCCGAAAACGACGTCTCCCACGACCCCGTCCCCGTCCGCCGAAATGCTCAGTGACCCCTGCATTTCCGACCCTGCGGGGAAAATCCCGCTGATATCCTGCTCGAGCGTCCCCCCAGCAGGGAGATATAGCGCCACGGGCGCTGCCACCGGCACGCCGTTGTCGCGGACTGCCAGCACGGAGACCCGTCTGGTGGAAGCACTGGTATTCACCAGCTTGAGGTTGGTATAGAAGTAATCGGCAAATTCCGCAAGCTGCGCCGAATACAGCGAACGTGCGCTGAAATCATCCCATGGCGGCACTCCCAGGATGGTCTGCCTGTCGGGGAGTTCGACGAGTTCGAATCCGGCCACTCCTCCGCCGCTGGTTGCTTCGACAACGACGTACCCGCCGAGGACGGGCTGCGAAGTTCCAAAGATCTCCGCAACGGTTCCATGGAGTTCACAATTGGGCTGCACGGTCTGCGTCCTCACCAACGTGCCGTAAGTCCCGTTTGCCCCGCCGGTATAGAACAGCGTAAGGCGGAGAGTGACACTCGAACTGTTGGGATTGGCGATACTCAGGTAGGTATGAGCGCTTTCACCGCGATAGCTTCCGGGGCCTTCATAGACCCGGGTGAAGAGAAGTTTGGCCGCCAGGCGGGTCGACGGGACTCCACCGTCCAGCTGCGTCAACCGCCCGTTCCCAAAGAGGAAAAAAGAGCCGAGAAAAGGGTTATCGGACATCAAGCTCATCCAGCCTTTATGGCTGAGGACGTTTTGCGCCTGAAAGATCTGCCATCCCATCTGCGCCAGCTGGGTGCCGGCCGGGATATCGAAGTCGAAGGACCCGACGGGGTACGGCAGAGGGGCGCCGGTGGCGTCGAATGCCGAGAAGCGCACGGCGGCGTCGACATCCGAGCTGTTCGACACCGCGAAGCCGGTCCAGCCGTCCGGGTCTTCAGAAAACATGGGAAAGTACAGGTTGGTCATTGGCGCAGTTGTTGCCAGGATTTCGGGGCTGAAGTCGCTTGTCAGGGCGCTGGAATTGTATGCGTGGGCCGGAGTGATCGACCGGAGCTTGAGCCGATATTGAGTCGAGGGATTTAGTCCGGTGATCACGGCGGTCGACTGGGCAAAGTCCTTGGTCATGCCCCAGGATTTGAACGCTGATTCGCCGGCTGACTGGATGTAGATCTCATATTTGCCGCTGCTGCCCGCGATGGACGGCCAGTCGAGCGGGGACCAGCGCAGGCGTATCGTGCTCGCAGTCACCGTGGATGCCGCAATGCCGGCAGGCGGCACTACCTGTGCTCCCTTCCAGGACGGGTCGGTTGATTTGAGATCGATGAACGCGCTTACCGAGGCGTTTTCGGGGGACAGCCTGTTCCAGTCGACATCAAGCTGGCCGCCAAGCATCTGGGTGAGACGCGTGAAGCTCGCCGGGATGGTCCCTTGCAGCTGATTGGACCGCAGGGAGAGGGATTCGAGTGCACCGAGGTTTCCAAGTTCGACGGGGATGGAACCGCTCAATTGATTGTCGGCGAGTGTAAGAACCTTGAGCGCCGGCATTCCGCCGAGTTCGCGCGGGATCGTGCCTGAGAGCGCGTTTCCTTCAAGAGAGAGGATGCGCAGGTCGGCCAGGGCTGACAGCGTGGCGCAGATGGAGCCGGAAAGCCGGTTGCGCGCCAGGCTCAGTACTTGCAGCGCGCTCATGCTGCCCAGCTGCGGCGGGATACTCCCCTGCATTTGATTGTCGCCGAGCATGAGAACCTGCAGGCCCGTGAGGGCTGCCAGCGACGAGGGGATAGATCCGGTCAGGGCATTGCGATCAAGCAGGAGCTTGTCGAGCGCAGTAAGCTTTGCCAGCTCGTCGGGAATCTGGCCGCTCAGCTGGTTGGCGCTGAGGTCGAGCGCCTGAAGTTTTGCCAAGCTTCCCAGCTGCGTGGGGATGTTCCCGTTCAGATTGTTGCCGCCGAGCAGAAGCTGCTGCAGGTTCGGCAGGTTGCCCAGCTGCGATGGTATTAAGCCAGTCAGCAGGTTGACGCTCAAATCCAGCGACCGCAGGTTACCCAGGCCTGCGAGAGAGCCCGGAATCGACCCGCTCAGCTGATTTTCTCCCAGCGACACGACTTCGAGAGCCTGCAGGCTGGAGAAAAAATCGGGAATGTTCCCGAAAAGAGAATTGCCGTTTAGGGCCAGCCATCGGAGGCCGGTGAGATTAGCCAGAGAGGTGGGGATCGTTCCCGACAACTGGTTGCTGCTGAGGGACAACCATTGCAGCTGCGTAAGATTTCCAAACGACTGCGGAATGCCCCCTATCAACTTATTTTTGTCCAGGTAGAGCCATACTAGATTCTTTAGAGAACCGAGTTCTGGGGAAAGGTTCCCGGTCAGCTGGTTTTCCTGGAACTCAAGCCTCGTCAACGCCTGGAGGTTGCCGAGTTGCGCCGGGATGGGTCCGCTCAATAGATTCCGCTGCAGCAAAAGCTCCCGCAAACCCGAAATGCCGCCGAGTTCGGGCGGGATGATGCCTGAGAGCTGATTGTCGGCGAGCGAGAGAACGGTGAGATTCTGGAGCGCACCCAACTCTCTTGGAATACTTCCGCTGAGCTGATTGCCGGAGAGATCGAGGCGCGACATCCCGGACAGCCGGCGGAAGGCGGACGGGATCATTCCGCTCAGCAAGTTGCCGCTCAAATCAAGGATGTCCAGGGAGGCGAGGTTTGCCAACTCGGGAGGAATCGCACCGCTTAGCCGGTTATGGTCGAGGTACAGGCGATTCATGCCGGAGAGACCGCCAAGCCCGGAGGGGATGTTCCCGTCGAGCAGGTTGTTGCTCAGAGACAGGTATTGAAGGCTGCGAAGCTTCTGAAAAGTCACGGGAATCTGGCCGGTGAGTGAGTTGGCATCGAGCGTGAGGCTTTGAAGGTTTGCCAGGCTTCCCAGGTTGTCGGGAATGGTGCCGGTGAGGAGATTGGCGCTCAAAGCGAGGCGCGTCAAGCCGGCGAGATTCCCGATCTGGCTCGGGATCGATCCTTTCAGCTGGTTGTTGTCCAGGGAAAGCAGCGCGAGCTTTGTGAGCTTTGTCAACTCGGGCGGTATGGTCCCGGAAAGCAGGTTGTTGCTGAGAGCCAGCTCGTACAATGCAGTGAGATCCGCAAACTCTGCAGGAATCCCTCCGCTGAGCTGATTGTTATCGAGCTGAAGGGTCTGCAGCTTGGATAGTGCCCTCAGGTCTGTGGGAATCGTCCCCGAGAGCCTGTTGTGCGAGAGGCAGAGGTTCTCCAGGTTGGCAAGTGCGGAGAATTGTGAAGGAATGCTTCCCGTCAGGGAATTTCTCGCCAGCCACATGCCTTCTAATTTCGGCAGGGCAGACAGCTCCACTGGTATGGATCCTGTGAATTGGTTGGTGGAGAGATCGAGCCAGCATAATGACGCCAGCGCGCCCAGCTGCCCCGGGATGCCCCCGCTGAGGGAATTATTTTCGAGGAAGAGCGCGACCAGATTAAGCAGTGCGCCCAGTTCCGGCGGTACCGTTCCGTTGAGGTTGTTGTCATTCAAGTAGAGAAACCGCAATTTGGTGAGTCGGCCAAGCGCGGCAGGGACTGATCCGCTCAACTGGTTATTGCTAATGACTAGGGTGTCCAGTTCCAGGAGATTTCCGAGGGTTGCCGGGATCGCCCCGGTCAGTTGATTGCCAAAGAGGTGGAGCATGTTCAGGTTTGTAAGATTCCCGATCTCAGCCGGCAAAGAGCCCGACAGGCGGTTGGCATATAAGTACAACGAGTGCAGGTTGGACAATTTGCCCAGCTCCGCCGGGACACTGCCGGTCAACTGATTGACTTCGAGCGCAAGGACTTCGAGATGCGCCAGGTTCCCCAGCGCTGCGGGAATGGTCCCGGCTAGGCTATTCCCCCCCAACCTTAACTCTTTCAGCTCGGTGAGATCGGAGAGTTCCGGAGGGATCGAGCCGACGAGGTTATTGTCGGCCAAATCAATCGATGTCACGTTCCCGGAGGTAATATGGATTCCATACCATGTATCTTCGCTGCCTGCGGCGCCAAGCCAATTAGATTTTGTGTTCCAGTTTGAGCCGTTGGTATCCTGGTACAGTGCGACCAACGCCCGGCGCTCGATATCCGGTATCGTAGCAGGCCCCTGCACGTGGATGGCACACCATAGGCCAGGGTGCATGTCGATGATCAAGAGAAAGGCTATTGCTATCTGTTTAAACATGGCAAAAACTGGCATCGTTGAGGAACAGCAAGCATGGTCCGCGTTCGCCAGCTTTTCCCGGGGCGATCCCACGAAGACGTAGTTTCGTCAAGCGCGAAGTGGCGAGAATCAGCGGAACGGCAAATTGTAGTCAAGTTGTTCCATGATAAGCCGCTCAGAATAGTGCGCAGAGATCATTACTGTGCAATCAATGGGCGACCTGTTTTGAGATACAGGTATTGAGGGAGCGGCCATTGATCTTTGAGAACGACATCAACCATATTGCGAATAGCTTCAAGTGGATGATCCTTGGGCACGCCTTTCTCCGCCGAGATGTAACTGAACATCCATTCTTGCTGTTCGTCCGATCCGCGCATCGATTGCCTCCTTACCATAGAAATACGTTAAAGGAGGGATTTCCTTTTGCAATGAATTGGCCACAAACAGCTGGTTCATCAGCATCCTGATATAGGTTTGAAGAACGGCACGTGAGGCGTGTTATCCAGGTCGATCCAGATTGTTGATTCAATACGGTCAGCAGCCACGGAGATAAATCCTCGCAGTTAGCACATCAGCACGCACAAACCACCGCGCCACCTCTCCATCCTTTCTGAACGCACAAAACGACAGCAAATATTGATGCCAAGTCAGACGCCGCCAAGTAGACAAAACCCAATTTATCGGAAATGAATGAGCGGTCCGGCGCATGGATTAGGAGCACGATTCACACTTTGACCTATGACATAGCCTGCCCAGATCATATGGACGCTTTGTGACCTACGAATTGATAAAGCTTCTTGTGAAATTTGGCATATCGAGAGACGCATGGGTGGCGGAGCGAGACGATGCGCTTATGTGCGGAGTCCCCGCTTCCGCCGAAATCATTGCCAACAGTAAAAACCATAAGATCCGTGTCTGATCAAAATAGCTGACGCCCATAAAGGCGACAGCGTGGGAAAAAAGTGCTGCTCCAAAAGCCCAAAGCCGACGTTGTTTCGTGATATTGGCGGTAGGAACTGAGCGCGTCGTCCCCAGCAGTCCAAACGCCCGCACTAGTATCCATACAAACAGGACTAGAGTAAAGATGCCACCCGTCACACCTACATCAATGTACTCATTAGCGGTATCGAACAAAAAAAAACCCCAACTGCTCGTGTCGGTTGTACCAACTAGCCACCATGACGATATGTGCCTTATGAATTGATCGACAAGTTGATAGCGGTGATATCCCGATGAGCCGCCGATAAAATCGACGCGCGCAATCAGGGCCCACACTGGAGCCTTCATAACTAGTTGGAGAGAGACAATTGCTCCGGCAAGAATCCAGCGAACAGACCGCATTCGACTGCGAAGAGGCCAAAAACCCAGAGCAACTACCCCCGCCAGATATGCTAAAGGAGGACCGTTTGAGGCGCAGGTTAAGGTCATAACTGTGCACCCGATCAGGCCAAATGCAGCAGATTTGCGTTGCGCAGTCCGTTGACGCCACTCGTTCCAAAAAATAGGCAAAAGCGTGGCACCAAACACACCGGCAAGGATGGGGTGTGCAAAGGATCCTTGGGATCTGAGTCTGCCTTCACGAAGTGTGCTGTCAAGCGGAGCGCCACCGAATACACTTAAGAGGTTGTGTCCCGTGATCTGTTCGATTGTCATGAATGCCGCAAAAAAGACGCTCAAGATGGCAAGAATGTTGATACAGCGATCGTTGTCAAGGTCATTTGTTAGAAATATCCTGAATAGGAAATAAAGGCCCAGCGTGTCATATAGGACACCCAAAGATTTGATTAAGGCTGCCTCTTGGTGATAGAGCATGTTAAAGCATAAGGCTTGGCAAATCGCAAATGCCAGCAATGCGGTATCAACTTGGGTTAACCGCGAACGGAGCTTGTTTGTGCGGCCATGACCATAATCGAGTGCAATACGAATCCATGCAAACAAGATCAGAATTCGAAGGGCAGTAAAATGCAGGCCAACCACATTTACCACTTGGCTGAGCGAGACAATCGATCCAGCGATTACGAGAGGAAATACTGCGAGCCGTCTAGAAACACGCAAGATAATGAGAGCGGAAACAAACAGTACGACGAGTGTTAGCAGATTTATCGTCGTGTCGGTGCCGCCACCAAAACGTAGGATTGATTGTTCCATACTAATTCGCAGAGCTGTTTTGACTTGGCGCGCGTTGCATGCGGTCAACGATTGAGCGGTGCGATCTGGTTGCGATACAGGCTTGTGAGTGTCGGTCTGACATTATTGGCAATTTGTCGCCGCGTGTCGTCAAGGACGACTACGTTTTGAATAATGACCTAACGTGAAGAAGTCATAAATGCGACTGCGTTGTTCCAAACGAAGGTATCGGACAAAGTCGGGCGGAACACATCGCCTTTGGCGAGTGAGCATTGATGCAAGATAACCTACGAGATGGCATGTTGCCCCCAGAAGTGGAGGGCGCTCAAAGATGCGCCTCAGAGACTTGGCGAGAGAATAGAACATGCCGTAACCAACAGAGTACTCTGCGCGCCCGCTATCGAGACAAGCCCTCAAGAAACCTGGTGCGCCCATACCTGTGGGCCGATGATGAAGCACTGGGAGATCATTAAAAGTCATGGTCTGCCATCCATTCATGCGAGCCATGATCTGGACGACCGTATCTTCGAATCCGTGGCGCAAGGGTGGAAACTGTCCTATTTGAATAAAACACTCCTTTCGAAAAAGCTGAATTGCGCCGGCAACGCTATGGATGCCCTCGAAAGCGCGAGGGGCGTATCTGTGATCTCGACGGTCGAGAATCATGCCGCCCGCCAGGCCAAGGGATGGGATGGACAAAAATCGGCCGATCAGAGTCCCATAATAATTAGATGGAATGGAGACGTCCGCATCGAGAATACCCAGAAAATTAAATCTATCTAGCGAGAATGTTCTAAGAGCTGCATTAAGCGCATTGGCTTTTGATGCGAAATCTCGACCGGTGCAGTTAGAATGCACCTCTATCAGTTTAATGAAGGATGCGGCTTCTGCATGAAATCTTACGATATCTGCGGTACCGTCTATAGAACGATCATTGGCAATGATCCATAGGGCGGGGAGAGCCGACTGAGTGAGGACGCTCTCAATTGTCGCCCCAATGTAAGGCGCCTCGTTATGCGCGGCAGTTATGATGACGTACTGTGAGTCTGGCATAGTGCCTAATTGGATTCGGCTAATCTGCCCAGCATTGGGTGCCACACGTTTCGCCGAGGCGATCAACTGGCAAGGCTTTCTTGGGTTAACTCACCCGCTTTTGTTGCCTGTAGAGCATGTGTCCTCTGGCGGCTCTACGTCACGGATTGGCACGAGGCCTCTAACAAACGCCTCATAACTAGTTTGTAACGTGAATGGGACGGTGACCTTGGCACAAACCTGGACCCGGGGACCGCCGCACAAAGTGAATGGGGGAATGTTGTTGGTGACAACAGAACCAACGGATATGACGGACCCTTCCCCAATTTCAAGGGTTTTACCCACGGAGCAGACTACGAGGCTGCCTGCACCAATCACGGCCTTTTCGCCGATAATGATTCGGCCGATTCCACGAGTGTGAGCTACGATCGTAGAACGTAATCCTATCAAGGCCCCATCGCGCAGTTCCACTGCTTCGGGATACTCGTTTTCCAGATATACGTCGTCTCCGATAAATACCTTGCCTTTGATGCTTACGCCTCGTAGGCGATGAAGAAATGGCCTGAGGCTTGTGGCGCCGGGAAGGAACCTGGCCATGAGGTGGAGGACTCGATTGAAGACTTGCCTTGCTACGCGTCGCATGATGTTGCTTCCGTTCAAACTCCAAGACCACTACTGTGTAGGGAGTCAGATGTTGGATTGCAGCGTCAAAAAGTATGAAATGCGACCTCAGATTGCCTGCAGTCGTCTTCGCGCGAAGCCGAGTTTGCCTGTTGCCACGACGATATCTCCGACCGTAACAACCCCTTTTACAAATGCAACGTCTTTGACGATTTTTGCCACATCCACGCTGATCTCCATTTGATCCCCCGGAGTCACCGGAACGAGGAATCTCATATCGTCAACAAGCCCCAACACCAAAAATTCTCCAGCACCTGTCCCGGTGCCAGTCGTCTTTGAAAACAGTATCGAGGCCGCCTGGCCAATTGCCTCCAGGATCATCGAGCCGGGCATCACAGCGTATTCAGGGAAATGGCCTAGGAGTTGAATTTCGTTGCCCGTAACATTCTTCGTCGCGCGGATGCTCCTTCCGGGTTCTAGTGCCAGGACATTGTCCACCATAATCATAGGGAATCGCTGCTTTAGTAGGGCCCGCACTTCCTCGAAACACATTAATGGTTTGGACATATGTTAATCCGTTTGCCCGCAGATTAGGTGCAAATATATAGATCTTGCGTCGTCTGATCTGTTCTTATCGTGGTCTAAAGATCATCGCCGTTGCCCTGGGGAGGAAGTGACAGCCGGGCGGTACTGTGCCCGCGTCAGATACCAGCCGCGTCACACGGAGCCGTGCGGCCTCAGCCATTTGAATAGGTTGGCTCTCATGGTTCATTTCGAAGACGTGGTCACGTTGCGCAGACTCAATAGCTGTGCTGAAAAACACATAGCCATCCTTGGACAGTTGCCTTGACACAGCGGTGAAAAGAGGTCGTGGATCGGGCAAATGTTCCGCCAGCATCGCGGATATTATTCCATCGTATCCTGTCTGACCCGCTATGGCTTCGGATTGGAGCGCGTCCTTGACGGCATAAGTGATCCTGGCGGAGTGCCCAGAGACGTCAAGAAGGCGATTCGCAATTGCGATCGCTGGCGGGCTGATATCTACACCCTGAACCTGAACGTCCGGTCGTTCCTCCGCGGCCAGTAGGCTCAACACACCATGCCCGCAGGCGAGCTCAAGTATCCTTGACTCTCTGGGCAAGCACTTCAGGAACTCGTCTCGAAAGATCGCGATGTGGTTGATCATAGACGGCCAGAACGCATAAATTAAAACTGCGGCCCACATGTACGGCACCATGTAGCCATCGTCTTCGTACACACCGGACATGATTTGTGGCATGTCTTCAGTGGTGTACCTTCTAGCGCGCTCGTAGACCTCTTGGGCTTTCCCAACAGCCATGCAGTATTTCGCGTATCCTCTGGCGGCATCATCGAAAGCTCGATTACCGTATGCTGCCTCAGACCAACGCGCCAGTGGATCAAGCAGCCAGGAGCACAGATTGCGATTTGCTTCGTAGGTCGCCCTCGCAGCCGGCGCTAGAATCTTGGCTCTACGATCCAGTGCATCTAGAAAGGCCTCACCTTCTCTCATGATGAGATCCTTGATGTTCTGAAGGGAAATGAATCATCAGTTTTGTGAGCGTAGGTGTCGTACAAGGCGAACCATCGGGCGAATCAAATCGGCGCCGTCCCACGGAGAGCTGAAAACGTGCATTCTTCCGAGCTTTACGATCCTGTCGACGCCCCTTTGTCCCGCAGCAAGTGCGAGTGATTCCTCTTTGTGGACATCGGATACACCCAGTCCCAGGGTCTGCACGGTACCGTCAAACCTGGCAATCGGTTCGAAGAGACTATCCACAACGAGGACGTTCAAGGTTCTACCCTGGGTCGGGTTAGGAATGACTGGCCCCTCACCGATAAGGATCGTCCAGTCCGGTGATTTTGGAAATAACGCACGATGGGCGATATCATCCAGAAGCCATGACGAGCGCGCCTGGCAGATTGCGGAAGTCAATGCGAGATCGATAATGCGTCGCGGATGCAGGCGATTCTCTTCGTCAAAGGCCCGCCTGAGACATTGTAGAAATTCATTCAGATCACATCTGGAATCTCGCTCGAGAAAGAGCGCCTGTGGTGAGGAACAAGCTTGCTGCTCAAACTGCCAAACGTCTCGAGCGATACGGCGGCACCACGAATCTCGCTCAGACCTATTCCCCCACGAACTCGCATCCATCGCTGCTACGGACAGCCTTGGGCCGAATGCAGCGATGCGCGCCCAGTGAGGAAATGGCAGTCCGCGGATCTGCGTGACGGCCTCTGCCCCACCCCAGATCATAGCGCCGTCTACAACCTGAGCCATTGCCCGGTGAAGATCAAACCTCGAGTGCTCGAATGTCGTCATCAATATGCGCTGAGGCAACACACCACTCTCATCGGCCTGTTCCAGTTTTTCGATTATGTAGCGTGTGGCTTCCTGCAGCCCTGACGGAACGCGCACCACACAAGCGTTTCCTCCGAGGAGGGCACACGTGAGCGATACTACGGGCTGAATTTCGATGTTGCCCGCAGGCCAGTGTCCAACCACTCCAACAGGAAAACTCCGGAGTCTTGTGCGACCTTCATCTCGCCACCCGCCATCGAGCAGGTCCAAACCGAGTTCCCTTCGCAAGATCGGCTCCAGCGTTCCGCGGCGCAACCACAAGCGAAAAAAAGCCAAACCCGGCACGCCATCCAGCCCGGGACCATGAAGGGCGGACGCCCACCGCTCGAAGATTTCGAGCACCATAGTCGCAGACAGCGGCTTCTCCGTGGCGACCTGTCGAAGTCGGCTGGCTGTCTCGGCGAATTCCTGAGGAGAATCCAATCTGCGAATCATTTCACGCATCGTTTGTTGTGGTCGTCTAAAACTAGCGGCGGCTGACGTCCATGTTTCCGCAGCCTCTTAACTCTGCCTTTGGGACACGCTTGACAAAGTGGAAACAGATGCCCCGCCGTCCGCAGGGACAATTGTCATAGTCGACGACTTCGCCGATGTCCTCGGTCAATACCAGGAAACCCGTGAAGCTAGTAGGCAGCGCACTGCAGACTTGAACCAACCCTTGCTCTCCAACGTCGACCGGCTGCAGCGTCAGGGGATTTCTTATGATCACCTCTGCGAATGTAGGGGCGTGTTTATTGCTGTATGGGCAATCCGGATACACGACTCCCACGTTTTCCACCATGCCATAGAAGTCGATGACATCCTTTGGTGAGCAACCAAACACAGAGGCCACGCGTGCGGCGAACATATCCTTCGTCACCGCCTGTGCCTCCAGACGCTTCCACCCACCGCTATGCAGCACCCGAACATTGGGCATGTCCAATTTCATGCCCGCCGATTCCAACGGTTTTACAAAATAATTCCAGATGACATATGTAAACCCGTAGACGATGACATCCGCTTGTTTCCACTTTTGCCCACAATCCATGAGCTTTCTGAGATCGAGCGACGGGGCCGTGACCGTGTCGCCATTGAGGCAGCAAACAGTTTCGGTCGCGAAGGGTATCAGTCCCTGAATTGCCGCACCGCGCGCGCCGAGCTCGGCCTCTCCGGACAGTTTGTCCGAAGTGTCTATCACGAGGAAAGGTCTCCGGGCCGAACCTATGAAATCGCGGATTATCGTTATGATGCCTTTGGTCATCCGCCTCGCCGTGGCGTTATCCAAAAACACGCGACTGGGTACCTGACCGGTCGTCGCGCTCGAAGACAAGATGCGCTTTATCTCATCGGTGTTAATCAATGTTAATGGCGGATTAGCCTTAAACGCGCCGACCGGCAAAAAGGGCAGATCAGCAATCGCTTCTGCAGTATGGTAGTCAACTGGCCAATTGTCCAAGTAGTTGCGAAAGTGCGGATTCCTGGCGGCTGCATACTCCAGTTCATCTTGGAGCAGCGCAAGTAAGTTAGAGAGTCGCAGCGAAGGCTCTGCCGCATACGGCGGAGATACAAAAAGCGTATCGATGCGACGTTCGATCTCTGTCAGATCGGTCATAGGAAGCTCATCAGTTGGGAACGAGCGATCTTACCGTTGGACGTTTTCGGTATCTCCGCAAGGACCCGTACGTTCTCGCAGGTCCAATGGAAAGGTAACGAGCGGCGAACTCGTTCGCACACTCCGCTGTCTCCAGCCTCCGGCACGATGAAAACTGCCAACGCTTCTCCGGCTTCACGATGTGGCACGGCAGTTGCGGCACACTCGCAGACACCCGAAACTGCGGCAACTTTGGCTTCCACCTCGGCAAAGCTCACTCGAAGTCCGCGCATCTTGACAAATTCACCCTTGCGGCCTTTGATCCACAGGTAGCCATCTTTATCAAGAGAGCCCAGGTCGTCTGTTCGTAACCACCCGTCCACAAACTTGCGCTTCGTTTCTTCGGGATCGTCTAAGTAACCGCAACAGACCGATGGACCTCGCACCCAGACCTCACCGGTTTGCCCGGCGGGCAATTCTCGTCCCTCATCGTCCTTAATATGAACGGTGAGGTTGTCAAGCGGCACACCCGCGCTTCCTAGTTTCTCCTGGAGCCTTTCGGGCGGAAGGCAGGAGATACGCGCTGTGGCCTCGGTTTGGCCGTACATAACAAAGAACGCTGCGCTGGGAACGATTTGGCGGGTTTCCTGGATGCTTTGTGTAGAAAGCGCGCCGCCTGCCTGCAGGAATCGCCGCAACGTCGGCAAAGGAATAGATCTTAGGTTTGAGCGTCTCAGCAGCATACTGTAAGCTGTTGGGACGCCCGCAAAGGTGGTGCAAGCGTGCGCATTTATGGCACGGAGCACCTTGTCTGGAAATGTGAAGCGCGAATCAAACACGACCGCTCCACCTTGATACATGTGGCTGTGGAGTATACTGGCGCCGAACACGTAGCTGATCGGCATTACCAGCATGGCTCTCTCATCGGTTCCCAGCTTTTGGCTGCGAACAATTGCTTCCGTGTTGGCGAGCAAATTACCGTGACTAACCATTACAAGCCGCGGAATGCCGGTCGACCCCGACGTCGGCATCAAGGCGGCTATATCAGTCTCCGAGGACGGGAAGGGCTTCAACGAACAAGCACCACTGCCAGTGAAATATCCTTGCGCGCGAACGACGTTACGATCCCCAGTGCAGTCGAGCCCAATGTCCCTTGCAGTCCAGGCTGCCTTTGCGCCCGTCTTGTCCAAGAGTGCCTCGCCGTAAATCGGGAGTACGCGCTGCTCGACCGGCACGGGAACAAGGCCCGCGTACATTGCACCCAGGTACGCAAGGGCGCTTCCCGGGCTCAGACCACAACCGATAAGAACTCGGTCACCTGCGTGCATACCCGTCGATAGAAACCCGGCGGCGAATGCTATGATCGTATCGGTGATTGCGCGGCCTCGGAGAGTCTCTCCGGAGGAAGCGTCGATGAGGCAGGAACCAGGCCCGAGACGCTGAATGAGGCGGCCCGCAAAATTCCATTCCTCGGACTTAGCCATGTCAAGACTTGACCGATTTGGACTCAACGATTCGAACAATCTGGCGTACATCTTCCATTTCCATCAATTCATCTACGTCGAATGTAAGACCAAATTCTCTCTCCAGTTTGCTGGCCAGTGCGACGTGCCCCATCGAATCCCATGCAGGAATATTTTTCGGACTCGTGTCGAAGTTTACGGACGACGGATCAACGTCGAAAGTGGCCGAGAATGCTCGGCGTACTTTTTGCAGCAGGTCTTCCATAGATTACTCTTCCAGCCTTGATTGTTATTTACGCGTTTGGATAAAATGCTGATAATTCTAAAGAACAGGCGCTAGTGGCTGACCCTATCAATCAGCACCAAGCTGCAACGCCTGTGCCCCCATCAACGACCAGCGTCTGTCCGTTGATTCCCGAGGCAGCCTGGGATAAAAGAAAATGAGCGGCGAAAGCGACTTCCTCCGCCGTGACCAGACGGCCAATGGGTGATCGTCTTGCCGCTTCATTCAGGACAGTGTCACCTCCTGGGATTGACCTCCAGGTATCGGTATCGACAGCTCCAGGTGCAAGAATATTTACTCGAATCTCCTTGGGTGCAAGTTCGATGGCCATGTGTCTCGCCAGAGACTCCAGTGCGCCTTTTGACGCACCTATCACGGCATAGCGTTGAACTGCACGGAGTGCGCCTGGCGAGCTGACCGCAATGATGCTCGAACCCCTCACCAACCTTGGAAGTAACATCTTTATCAGTTCAAAAAAAGCCCGGACATTGAGGGAGAACGTCCAATCGAGGTGTCGCGAGGTTGATTCCTCAAATGAGCGGTGGGTCCCCGTGGCAGCGCAGTGAATCAACCCGCAAAGCGCCCCCCCCAATTGCTGCACGCGACTCTCAATGCTGCGAAGTCCTTCCGGCGTAGTCAAGTCTGCGCGACATGGTTCAACTTTCAGCCCTTCGCTCTCAGCCACTGACGTGAGTTCAATCGCCGCTTTTTCATTCCTTACATAGTTCGCCACGACAGTGGCGCCAGCCCGTCCGAGCCTTAGCGACATGGCTCTTCCGATTCCACGCGTGCCACCCGTGACCAGAAACACGCCCGATAGCTGAAAGAGATCCTTCATCTTTTGTAGTTCTGGCTTCAATTCGGTCGGATCGTTCCGGGAGCAATTGAGCGACGATCCGCATTTCTCGATAATCCCAGCCACGGGGCGCTCCGATCGCGGACCTCCATTAGAACTTTCCGAACCACGGGCCAGTATCTCGACCGCGGTGGGGTTACGCCCCGAGAGTCGATTAGTTGAGCAGGAGAGTTTTCTATCACAAGAGTTGTCCCGCACACAACCGGCATGGGTCCGACAACCGCGCACGAAGTGAGAAAGCGTGACTGGTTGCCACCTTCAGTAGCCACAGTGAGCAGATCTTCGGCGGGAAACTCCTCGAGCCAGGGTCGATGCACGACCAGGAACCGGACACCCTCCGGCAGGGGCACTTGGATCCGCGCCGAATACATCTTCACATGCAATACTTCGCCTTCGTGGCGGAATTTATAAGAGGACTGAACTATGCCGCGCGGGCTAGACCAATAGAGGCCAGGCAGACTGTTTACAAGGTCTGCAAACTCGTGGGGCAGCGACATGGACCGAGCGAAATCCCAGTGATGCGCCACCAAAACAACAGGCTGCTGAAGGAATGCCGCCAGCAGCACGTCCGTTTTCCAATACTTCGATGCCCTGATTCTAGGGATGACGGCGAAGCCGCTGCGCATGGGGCACGTTCGGTCTAAGCCGAGTGTTCTTGGAAGTCGTGCGCTTGAATTCGCGCGGAGCAGCAGTTCCGTGCCACCCAACACAGCTTCGTAACCCAACGCCGCCATCAGCGCGAACATTCTCTCCGCGATGGAACCATGTGGCGCTTCCATCACTCGGCAAATCTCGAGCCCCTGCTCAGCTTCCAGGCGAGTCCACCTGTTCAGGGCCTGCGCCAATAGACGGATGTCCTCCTCGGATGACCTCGGACTCCGCAGTTCGTGAAAGGTATGGTTGTTACCATGGACCAAGAGCGAAAGCCGTGGCCTGTTTGCCCTGAATATGTCAACCACACGACGGTTTAGTCGCCAGCAATCAATCGGGATGGTCGCAATAGCGACGAAGTAATTCCACCCCAGGGTATCCGATGCCAATCTAGAAAAATCAACATAACCATATGTTTTTGCATAGAGGCTCGGATCGTCGATGACGAGGCAGGCTGGCACGGGCGGAGCTTGCCATTTTGTATCCTGCGTCAGTTTAATTAGGAAGTGCAAGAGAGGTAGTAGGCTGAGAAACGATCCGCCTCGGAAACAGTCGTAGAGCGAAGCCCCAGGCTCCAACCTAGGCGGGGCCAGTGCGACCAAGTAGAGCCATCCACTATCGATCCGGCGGCGCACCCAGATCGGTTCCCCGCCTTTGTCGGCAAGACCCACATCGTGGAACTGCAGCTCAATGCCAGCTACTGGCTCGGTATCGGAATCATCAAGCACTCGACCGCGGAGGCATTCGTTCAACTCCTCCGAAGTCCCAATACGGACATCTCTTGAGCCGGGCCGTTCTATCGCTCGGGTCGAGTCGCAAACCACGTACGCTGGTACCCCGTGCGCCGCGCCAGCCAGAGCGGAAAATAATTCTTCCCCGAACACTATGGCTCCGTCAAGATCGCCCCAATCCCTATTATCCCGATAGCAAAATTCCACCGGAAACAACATGGAGAGTGCAGCACATAGCTCAGTCGTGTCGGCCGGAGATGCCCCAGCGTGAGGTGCAGTGACAATTCCTATTTTTCGCTTTGCTAGCATATCCGATGACAGCGGATGCTGCTTAAATCCTCTTTTTCAGACAAATAGCTGTCAATCCGCGGAAAGCATCCAATCCAAATTGACCCACAGTTATGCGAGATCAATCGCCGTGATCAACAGGCCTGAGTCTTCGACGCCAATTAGTTTTTAAAATCTCATCTGCCTTAAAGCAACCGAGAATGCGCCTTGCGATCAAAGCCATTCCATTAGTGAGCGTCAAAATAAGGTTCAAACTCATGGCTCGCAGTGTTGGTGCAAATATAGAAATGGATGCTTCATTGCAACTCTTATTACCGAACTGCTGCTTGTAGCGAGCATCTCCCAGACCAAAGTCAAGTTCCTTAACACCCTCCTGGCAGAGGGATTCCAATCCCTTCATCAACAAGTACGTTCCTGGCGAGTACCTGCCACATTCTGGGTCAAAACCTAATGCGCAACTATGGAAAGTGTCACGGTATAATACTCCCCACCAATAGGCGCAAGGTTTGGCTGTTAAATAAAGGACATACATGTGCAGCCAGCCTTTTTCTGCTTCGAGCATCAGACGATTGCGATTCTCGACGTTGTCAATGAAGCCCACTCCTAAGCCTCGCTGGTAAGTCTTTCTCGCTATTTGTTCGACATCTTTAAACATTTGTTCCAATTCTGCCACCTTCCTGAAACAACGTATCTCGCGCGGTGCCGAAACATCCGCTTCGAGTTTCTTAGCCTTTCTGCGCAATTGATTTCTATGTTCCCTCGATAGGCCGGATAGGAGTTCCTCGACCCTGTTTGGCATCATCATTTTCCAATGAAATTGCGATTTAACAAAATGTTCCCTGCAAAGTGGATTAACTTCATGACGGACTAATTTTGCTATCTCTGCATCGACATTGATTGAACTAAATTGAAAGGCCTCGGCTTGATGTGCTCTTAACGCCTTCATCAATGCAGATAAGAGTGTCTGCGATGAAGCCGGCGAAAATTCTCCAAGCAAACCGCCGTGAATTATAACAATCGTCTTGAGTTTGATCCGATACAAGGATTTATAACCTATTCTCACCTGAAAAACGCTGTCCTCCAGTCGTCCTACGGCAATAGCGTTTGGGCTTTGTTGAGGGCCTATAACGATGACATACGGCGTAACCCTATCTTTGCGTGCGTTAGCAATGGTGAGAAAAAAATCAATATCCGAGTTGGGATGGTCTTGCCAGCATGCCCAGATATCTCGAAGCTTCTCGATCTCTGATGGAGAACTTAATATTGTGATTGGAAGCTCTTGCTTCAAGACAATCTCCTGATACGAGGGTTACGACATTTGGATGTTCCTGGTTGGAATCCGCTCTTGCATTACAGGGCGACAGGCCTGACGGAAAAAGCCGCGCCGTCAATTGATGTCGCGATTGTTCGACGAATGCTCTGATCATCTGGATCTGTGAATGGTATCGTCATTTGAGGCTCGAAAGGTCGCCGGCTTTGCCTTTGGCGCGGGATGGATGCGAGACCGTTGCAAAACTGTAGAAACGAGGGAGCTAACGTTAATATCTAAATAGGAACGCACGCGAATATGCGCGTGAGAGAATCTCCGAAAACCATGTTTTCAAGCTTCCTGCCACGAGGAGATTTTCTAAATAGGGGCAAGGTCGGTTTGAATCTCAAACTAACTACGACGCCTAATTCCATTTCAGGTATGCAAGCCTGAAGTAACTAGGAATACTTGTTACTGACGGGTATATGTGCCTGGAAGCAACGGTAAAGGGCCGTGGGGCGCATCGCCTTGGCGAGGATATTGGGCGAGAGTGGTATCAGAGGTCGGTATTATTTATGGGTCTAGCATTCGTTTGCGATGGAACATCGACCGCTTCGGCTTCGAACAGAAGCGTTGCATAATGGAGGCAGTGGCAAGAAACAAAATAAAAGATGCTGCCTCATTTGAGCGGCAATTGGCAATTTGTAAAATAGAAGTGAAACACTATAGTGCGACTTGAAAACGGCTTGCTCGCCGAGATGCGAAATCATCGTATTATTCGCAGGTTTGTAGGGGGGGAAAGCGAAAATCCATATTCGTAGACGCCAATGTCCCATGAAGATCCTTGTGGGCGCACGACATAGCGGAGATCGAAGGAAAACAGACTCGAGAGGTCGGTTCCAGTATCGACGGTAGGGCCCGTCGAAGATGTGGGCGAATACCCTTGGGATGCAGAATAGCCAGCGGCGCATGCCGCAGAGTTGCTCTGCAGCAGGTTGTGATCAACAATCAGATTGGTGGCATTAGCACATCCCGAGGAATTAATACATATAGGAGTTGAATATTCTGTTATAAAGTGATTGTTTCTGATGGAAACAGTGTTAAAGGCTCCAGTGCCACGATCAATTAGGCGAACACATAGTGCAGCGCCTGAGGACTGCAAGGTATTGTTAAAGACATAGGCCCCGGAGCTTATTGGATCTTGATTTTCATCGATCTGGATCGCCGGTATTGAAAAGAGGTTTCCATAGATTAGATTGTTGTAAATGTAATCGTATCCATGGGGGTCACCGGGATTTTGGCCGGTAGGAGTCGTCAATATGACCACACCGTGTTGGACGTTATGAATGACGTTGTTATAAATCACGGCTGGACCGAATGTCTCAATGCCGTTTTCATGCGCTGCTGGGTCAAAGGACTGGTTGATATTGTAGATTGTGTTGTTAAAGATGAGGTGATGTCCGCTCAGGCCCGAAGAAAGTATGCCATTCGACATATCATGAATGATGCAATCATGTATGGATGGGATTCCACCAATAGTCGCCATCCCACTGTCGGTTCCATTTGGTAAGCCGGTTATTTCGCAATTCTCTATGACGCTGTCTACGTTATATGGCGAGGTGTTGAGCCCGACAAAGACCTTGAGATCATCGCGTGTTCCGGCCGCGTAAGTTGCGTGAGTCCAGGCATGGACGTATAAATTAGAAAAGGTGATATACTGAGCACCAGGGAAAAAGATCATAAGCGCGTTTCCGTATGACTGCGGGCCGGCCCAATAGAAATTGACGATTTCGATGTTATCGAAGGTCACGTAAGAGACCCTGTTCTCAATATAGATGACTTGGTTGAACACTTTAGTGGTCTGTTGAGATTGCATGTCGAAAATTGGGCGGCTCCACGAACTGCCTGAAAACCAGGATTTGTCGATGCCGTAGTAATCACGTTGTTGCTCGGAGGTTCCACCCAGCGGAACGTCCATTCGGAAGCAGGAATTTGGCCAGGAAACGCCGCCCTTGAATATAAAACCGTCGCCGGGAGAGTGAGAGTATGAGCCCGAAAACCCGGCCATAAAGGGATGACGTTTCCAGGGCTGCGTGATCGATGTACCCGGATTGGTGTCGGTCCCTGTCTGCCAATCGATGTAATATTTTGCCGCCGACAAAGGCAGAGAATAGAAAAAATATGCGACGATTGGAAAAGCAATCATTCGAAACATTCTATTCCGCCGGCTGATCATTGGTGCGTTCCTTCGCTGTGTGGTGTTTAACAAGTGTATTGTTGTTTCGCTGCAAGCCAAAAGGTACCTCGTGTTAGAAGTGGCCACTAAAGACGCTTGGCGGGTGAATATCTTGCGATAAAAGGCGCCCAATGTCGGTTCCCAGTTTAAATGGGCGGCGTAGCGTCAGAGCCGAATAAGAACTGTATCCGTGGAAATGTGATGAAGTCGTCGTTGAGCTGAAGTCGGCGGCTAGGCCCATCCAAGGTTTCACCTGGTTTCTCAGAATAGAATATCGGGCCATGCCGGATATAAATGTGTGACGGGGATCACAGCTTTTGACAGTCGACTCTGATTTTTCTCGCTGGAAATGATTCGTGGCCCGATATGAGCGTGATTGTTTTGGAAGAAGGCGCAAAACAGGTCTAGCTGCGCAACCGCAAGGCTTGGAAAATGTGCGTAAGGGTAGGGGGACTAGTGATCGTTCACTTTGTATATTCCGAATAGCATGAGACTTAGCATGGAGACAGGCATTTTCTTGAAGGTGGGTCAGGCGGTATGCGTGAGCAAAAGCCTCCATAGCGTTTCTTGAAGAGTACGATCGTTCGCCTGGAATTAGGGAGCGGGCTGGGGTGATTGCTGGTTGCGGTCCTTAAAAAGGTCGCGATTTGTGGAGATCACGATTTGCGTCTCAGTTTCGAGAATTACTTGGCACAACCAAGCCACTTGGCGACATGCATGATGTAAATATCTCGAAATCACGCGGTAACATCGCGTGTCTTGGGGAGAGCGTGACGATGTCGGCTGCTAGAGTTTAGGCGTTTGGGCAGGTCAATGCCCGGACTTGCCGTTTGTCATTGAAAGGGGCAGAGCCCGAAATGCACGATGGTCTTGGGCAGAGCGCATAAAGTAACCAGCCCAGCTCATACGGTCGGCAATGGAGCGTGATAGACAGCGCTGTGTGACGCGGTTGGAGGCATTGCTTAAAAAGGATACAGAATAAATCGGAAAGATAACGGGTGGCGCGCGCAGGGCCTATGCACCGCCAGATTATGCGGGCTTGGGAATCAATCAGATTGGTCCCCAGCTCATTATTGCCGTATAACCAGGATAGGCCGCTGTTTATGCGTTTTATGAAATCCGAATCCAAGTATTCGCTCAAGGCGAACAGAGCCATGGGCGCCATTCCGTGCTGGTGGACAGAATACACCGGGTAGAGGGAGCAAACCGTCCCGCTAACGGGAAGATAATGCCACCACCATTGGCCAAGGGGGCCCTGCAGAGGACACAGCGCGTTGGCACAGCGCGCGGCAGCAGCCAGGGCCGCCGATTGATTTGTGGCGCGATAAAATGCGATCAGTGCGTAAATAGGATAGATTTGATCAGCAAAAGTTGCAACCCGTGGACGGAGGGCCGCTGGCAAGCTCGGGTGTGCGGTCTGATGATGAAAAAGGCCTTTGGACGTTTGGTTTGAAATGAGGGCATGATATGTGTCGGCGGCGATGTCAGTAATCTCTGGGTGACGGCGATCTGTGGAAAGGATTGCATAACTGAGTCCGGTAAGGAACCAGCTGAGCTGCATCGTCTGGAACTGCGTGGCGTCAAGATATCGTGCAACAGCGGTTTCCAAATGCAGAGAATGATAGATGGCTTCAAGGCGCGAGGGTGCGCAGGTCGCAAGAAGCCAGAGAAGGAGTCCAAGATCTCCTACATTAGTTATGGAATCAATCTCATCCAGAATTCGTATGATAACTGCTTCTATGCCTATGGGAGAGCGAGTACCGCTTTGCTGGAGACGATGAAGGCCGAGTACCGTCATCATTGTGTATCGACGCGATATTGATCGCGCCTGAAGGCCATGGCGAGTACGAACTAACCGATCGCAAAAAAGCCGGGCGTTTCTATCATACATTGGTACCAGACCCTCTGTCGCGATCTCTATTAGTTCAGTGAGATCAACAGTGCTGTCGTGACCCTTTGACATCATCGCGCTCATGATCGTTGGCGGAACCTGCTTGTCATGTGTGGAAACTGCGGCATTGCTGTCTTGGGTGCGACAAGGCCGCACGATGTGCGGTTTAGCCAATCGAGCAAGGAGACGATGGGACGAGGACTACCAGCCGCCAAGACAGGCATTTTCGCGGCAATGCTGATGATGCCGGGTGGTCTTCCTGCACGGCATGCCGCGTGAGACCCTGCATGGGTTGTGTGACCAGGATAGGCTGATTTGGACGACATCACTAACTCTTGTGCTATATCTTTGGAGTGGATCAAATGCAATTCATAGTTTACGGAAAATTGAAATAGACTGGTCTTTTTGAATGGTCGCAAGACAAAGATACGGCGAGTCGCGAGCGCTGGGTTGTTGCCCGATGAATTCATGGCCTCAAGCGAGGATTGGACCATGTGCCGATGGTCGGCGGGTTGACTGGAACACCGTCATGCGAGTTCAGCTCCATTGGACGGTAGAGTCTTCGAGTTAGGATGTGGCGAACCGTGCCAAGCATTGATCGCAGCTCGGCTTCAAGGGAGATCTGACGCCAGCAGTGCCACAGATTCAAACCCTTGAACTGTGTGAGCGGGAGGCCAAATAGGTGCATTGCCAGACGGCGCCCCCAGATTGCCCCCTTTTTCGACAACAGACCAGGCTGCGATTTCTTCAGCTTCCAACTCTCCGCAGGCTTTAAAATTATGTAACCTGCCGCAATTGCGCCCTGGATGACCTCGCGGCCGCGCTCGGTCCGCGCTACTACTAAAGAAAAACCAGGATTATCGCCGTCCGGTTCCTCATACCACGGATCGCCGCAACTCAGGTCCGCCAGTTCTCCGGTGCTGTCGGGCCAAAGCCGGACTGACCAAGGGCGGTACGCCTGCAGAAATGCCCAACTCTCGCGGTAGGTCAACAACTTGATGGGCTTCGATTCGCCGGTTCTTACGGGTGCAAATTGTCCCGGCCACCCGTGTCCGCGGTACCGCAGATCGCTGAGCGAGCCAGGATCGATGCCGAGTTTCTCCAAGAGCGCTATTGTCCCACGGGTGGCGGGGCTTTCTGCGCAGAAGAAAGAAAGAGTCACCCCCACCTTGACATCCAATTCGGGCCGCAGTCTTTGGGCGTTCCTAACGGCAGCCATTTCGGCCGGCTTTCCAATCACCACACATGGGGAAGGAGCCTTCTCTACAAGCCCGAGGCCGTTGCAAACGGATGCAGGTGAATAGCGTGAACCCGTGGCTGCGATCAATTCTGAGCGCGAGCGGCTTAAGCAGGTGTGGTTGCGGATGGGATCAGCCGGATCCTGAACAATGTGTAGCACCCCGTGCATGTCCAGTTTCTCGAGGCAGTAGGCCGCGATGGCCGTGAGCGCACCACCGGAAGATCCCTTAAACCGAATCTCCGCGTCGCTGGCATAGCCCTCCCATATTGATACGACTGGCCCCCATTCTTTGGTGAAGGCGTCATCGAATTGTCCGCTGGCATGGAGGCCGGATGTCCGAAAGTCGCTCTGCACCGCTGGGCAAACCTCGAGGCACTGCCGACAATCGCCGCAGTCGTCGGAATTGACTACCGGGCGTATGCCCTCGGCGCAGAAATCGATGAGTTGCACTCTGTGGTCCGGGCAGATGTAGGCACAGGCGCCACAGCCGAGGCAAAGACGCCAACCCACGACGTCCGTTAGTTTTCGAATACAGGGCATGTCAAAGGGTTTCTAACCTATGCACAAATACAGATGGCAGATCAGATACCTGCAAACCGTTAATGCTTATCTGCTGGAGACCTTATGATCGAGAGTTTGAATCACTCAACCATCGAAACGCAACCTTCGGGTTTAAGTACTGGCGTGGGCTACCCGGGAAGGTGGTACAAGTGAGCCCGATTTCCCTTCCGACACCAGCTTGCGAAAAATCTGCTGCAATTGGGAGCGGGCGACCGCTGCGTTTTGCACCAATCGTTCGCGGATAGCCTCTCTCCGACTGTAGAGTTGTATAATACGTTGGACTGCCTCCTCATTTGTGGCGGACCGGCCATCCACCACCCAATCATCCATGCTCACGGAATCGAACACACCCTCAAACTTTCTGCTGTAAGCGACAGCGACGCAGGGAATCCCTTGCGACAAAGCGGCGATGCAGGCATGCATGCGCGACCCAATGAAAAAATCGCACTCGCCGATCACCCCCTTGATCTCGTGTTGATCGTATTCGCGGCCTACGATGCGGATGCGGGCGCGAAGTTCCTGGGGCAACGCATCGCGCAATTGGCGTGATGCTTCCGGGTCACTTTCCACATCACCCTCCGGGGCGAACGTGTGGGGGACCAGCCAGAGTTCGCCAGGATGATCGCTTAGCAGAGCGATAATGAGCGACGGGAGGAACGAAGCGTAATCCAGCTTGAGGCCGAACATGTTGGCGCGGGTGTAACCGCCGTGATACATCAATCCGTTCACGTTCAGGCCAATGATATCCGGGGGAACGGGGCCAACAAGCGGTGGGGCCAACTCAATTCTCTCCGGCCGGATAAGCTCCAGAGAAAAGGCCACGTCCGGGCTAAGTAGCACTTCCTTTTTAGGACCTACCAGTTCCTGGGCGAGCTTCTGGCTCTGTTTGTCGCGGGCCATGATGACAGAAGAGTGTTTCAGGAGAAAACGTGCAAGCCAGCGGGTCAGCGGATTCTGGTAGGGACCATAGGTCTGCGGGAACTGTACCATCGTACCTTTCACTAGAACCACCGTCCAGGCCATCAGGAATCCCAGCGCGAACCGCTGCAGCCCATAGATGTCGCTGAAGCTATCACCACCGTGCACGTCGCCGACGAAGTCCGCCTCAGCGAGCGCCGAGATCCAAGGGGTAGATCGGACAATGGCAGCCCGCACAGCTCTCAAAGGCAAAAAACGGTATATGAGCGACATCAGGAGAATCCAGACCAAATGGTCTTGGGGGCGTGATCGAGGCGAAAGGCGGCAGTTGACCACTTGAATCAGCCGTGGCTCACCGCACACTCGGAAGGGCACGGGTTTGTTGTTGCGGTTCGCCAACAACAGCGCCACATCGACTCCGTAAGATGCCTGCGAGCAGAGGTTAATAAGTGACGCTCCCAACGCCAGCACGCCGCGGTTACCGGAGCTAACAGGCGTCCCCATGATGCCAATTTTCATTGTCCCTCTTTGGCGTTCTCCGCAAAAAATACTTTCCCAAAGTCTGCGTCTCGGATGGGGAAAACACGCGAGATCCATATGGGAGAGCCCCTGGCAAGACACAACGTTTCATGCTACCGCAGAATGAGTGTGTGCAAAAACAAGCAGCATCCTCAACCGTAAAAATACTGATAACTACCCATTCAGCATATAGCACTGCTCTAAACCTTGACCTTCCACAGCGGTTTGGTAAAAGTGTTGATTTCCCTATTTGCTATTATCTCATCGATACTCTTGGTCCACCACTTAGCTTCAAGCAGGCCGGTAATTATATCAGAGCTGAACCTATATTTAATAATAGTCGCCGGATTGCCAAATACTACGGCAAAAGGCGGTACGTTTGTTATAACCACCGAACCCGCACCGATTACAGCACCGTCACCGATCTTGGTCACACTTGGTAGAATGATGGCGTTGCATCCAATCCAGACGTCATTTCCGACCGTAAGATGCTTGCGCGTTATTTGCTCGGTTTCAACAAGGCCAAGCTTGGGATTAAAAAAAAAAGGATGCGTTGACCGAAAATGTAATGGATGATTGCCATTGAAGATATATATAGGTCTTGCGATTGAGCAATAAGCGCCAAAAGTTGTTCCAGATGCGATATTTTGAGCGTCGAAACATCCGCCATAGCTATATCGGCCTATGCGAATGTCATGATATTTAAGGAATATCCGGCGCAGCGTCGGCGAGTACATCTCCCCATTTTCTAAGGTCTTGACGAGCCGAATAACAGTTGTCTGTATCGGCTTGGAATTGACGGCGTAAAGGTTGAGTAATAAAGTTGTTATCATCGCAGATTGGTTAAGAGATTATACTAAAGAAAAATAAATTCTGGGGCTCTGACTTTTGCCCATGTTGGTGTAGAGGACTAGACCATAAACCAGCGTGATTGTTTGCGTGAAAGGGTAAAATAACCCTGGAATGTGCGTCTTTATTGGTTATAATAGGAATTAGCAAATAACCACTACAACCAAAAGGAGCACACTCCAGGTGAACAAAAGAAACCACAAAATCTACCTCAGAGACAAGCAAAATCTTGAAACCCGATTGGAACGGAAGCAGTATCCGGACCAGCTCGATCCCATGTTCAAAGACTCGAACATCCATTACGAGATTTCCGAGAGAACACGTGCCGTTGGTTGCGGAGGCGTCGGGGCTATGCACAAGCTGGTGTGCAAGCTGGGATTGGATCAGGCGATCAACCAGAATGTGGTGCTGCTCAAGGTCCACGTACCGTATTGGGAATCGGATCACGTGTTGAACATCGCCTACAACGTGCTCGCCGGCGGAACGTGCCTGGAAGATATCGAGCGCCTGCGCCATGATGAGACTTATATGAACGCGCTCGGAGCCCACAGGATTCCTGATCCCACAACGGCGGGAGATTTCCTGCGACGATTCGACGAGGATTGGATATTCGGACTCCAGGAGACGTTTAACGAAACCAGGCGTAAGGTCTGGAGTTTGCAGGACGCCTCCTTCCGGAAGGAAGGCATCATCGACGTGGACGGAACCGTTGCCGAAACTACGGGCCAGTGCAAAGAAGGAATGGACATCGCCTATAACGGGATCTGGGGCTATGCTCCGTTGCTTGTGACTCTGGCCAATACGAGCGAGACGCTCTACCTGGTCAATCGACCCGGCAACCGGCCGTCTTCTGACGGAGCGGCTGTATGGATGGACCGTGCGATTGATCTCACGATCCCGGTATTCAAGAAGGTCTGGCTGCGGGGCGACACGGATTTCTCCTTGACCAGCAACTTTGATCGATGGGACGAGAAGGTTGGTTTTGTCTTCGGCTACGATGCCAAAAAGAACCTCGTCGATATGGCGGATGCCCTGCCGGAAAGCCACTGGAAGGCGCTTCAACGGCCCCCGCGCTATGAGATCAAGACCGAAGAGCGGCAACGTCCTGATAACGTAAAAGAACAGGTGGTCAAGCAGAGGGAGTTCGAGAACATCCGTCTGGAGAGTGAGCAAGTCGCCGAGTTCGACTATCGTCCGGGGCACTGCAAAAAGACCTATCGGATGGTGGTCGTGCGGAAAAACCTGACCATCCAAAAAGGAGAACGCCGGTTGTTCGATGATGTCAGGTGCTTCTTCTATATCACCAACGATCGCACCATGAACATGCAGGAAGTCGTCTTTTTCGCCAACGACCGCTGCAACCAGGAAAACGTCATTGGTCAACTGAAAAGCGGGATCAATGCGTTGCGAATGCCATCGGACGGTTTGGAGTCCAACTGGGCTTACATGGTCATCGCGGCGCTGGCATGGAATCTGAAAGCCTGGTATGGCCTTGTGACCCTGGCGCCCGTGGCACGCCGGGAAATCTTGCGAATGGAATTCAAGCGATTCCTGATGAGCTTCATCCAGATACCATGTCAAATCGTGCAGACCGGCCGACGCTTGATATTTCGTATCCTCAGTTATAGCAAGCATCTGGAAACGTTCTTCTCCACGTTCGACCACATACGGGAGCTCAAGTTCTCATGACCCAGAGCATCGGCAATATCCCGGTTTGCCGGCGCACATGAGAAAAGGGAGAGAGGGGCGCATCGAAGACAGACAAGCAAAGCGAAAAGATAGCGAACAGCAGGCGGAAGTCTGTCTTCATTGTGTATTGTGGTGTCAATGGGAAACAATCAAGGCGAGGGAAATGGCCAACGACTGAGAAAAACTACGACGACCACGGTCATGTTTAAACCTCGCTTGTTTTGGGACTAGAGGAGGCTCAGGACGGCCAAGATCGCGGCTCGAAGGTTGACCGCGGCACTCTTAACCGCGTACATTAAGTACCAATGCCACAAGCAGAACTGACGTGGGGGGCAATTCTAATGCCATTGAAACTCAAGCCGACGTTAATCTACGCTCCGTGCCGCACACAAACTTCGTGGGGAAACTCTAATAATCTTCGATGTGTGCCGAGGCCGCCGCGCCGGATATTCCAGGGCTTTGAATCGCGCCGACCTGTCATGAGCGGGCAGGCTGGACTGTGCGCAGGAGAGTATTCCTGCGGATTGCTGCGAGGAACGAGCGCCCAACCTCGGGAAACATGAACCAGGCGGTGCAGACAGCAATTGAGAACATTACTACTGCAATTATTATCGCGGGCCAAATGCTCAGATTTGCCCCTCCCAAAAAGGAAAATCCCACTCCAAGGGTAACCAGCGTCAGTAAATAAGCGCTGGGTGCGAAACTCTCTCGTAGCGGCACGCGCTGGCGTCGCCACAGTCGAACCAGCGACACGATTGCGGCCAGCACCTCCCCCAGGACGGCGCAGGCCGCGATCTGCAGGGGAGTCCCGTGGGCTAGCACAACGCCGAGAGCAAGCGGGAGACTGGCAGCCCGCCAGATGTACGAGTAGAGCTGATTAACCGTATCCGCCTTTGCCATGGCAGAGGTCGCGGAAGCAACGCGTAAAAAGCGCAAAGCAAAGGCGGCGCCCAGGACCGCGACAAACATCCCGGTCCCCCGATACTTCACCCCGAAGAGCAAGGTGACCAGTTGCTCACCCGCAACGATGAGCGGGAGGATAATAACAACCCCGGCAACGGTTGAGGCTTGTGCGCACACCCGGTATTGTCGGCGGAACCAATCGGGATCGTCCTGGGCCCGGGAAAGGAGCGGCAGCATCAGCGATCCTCCCACTTGGCCAAAAATGAACCACGGGATGCTCACCAGAAAGTATGCCAGCGCATAATTCGCCAGCACGTTCAATGAGAACACCGCGCCGACAAGCACTTGATCTGCTTGTTGACATCCAAACATAACGAAGCCAGTCAAAAGCAACGGCCAGCCAAACGAAAGCATGCTGCGCACGTACGCGGATTCCCACGCCCAGCGGTAGGGTCGCCGGGCAAGTACAAAGCTCATGGCGCTTCCCAAGGCGGCCTTGCAGATCATCAGCCAAATGATGACGCGATAGTCTCCAAGCCACGAGGCGAGGGGAAAGGCAGCCGCTGTAATCAGGAACTGCGGCACAACATCCACCAATACCACCGGCAGATAATCGAGATTGCGTTGACGGCGCGCAGGATCCAGGTGACTCAATCCTTGACATATCGGTACAACCGCGAGCAAAGCGAACGCCCACCAGGCCTGGGGCACCTTGAATAGCCGTGCCATGGGCACGCTGATGACGGCAAGAAGCACCCCACTACAGATACCGCCGGAAAACTGAAGGGCCTGGGCGGAAGCTTGAAAAAGCGGGTTTTCTCCCTCCTTCGACTGGACGAGTTGTAGTCCGAAGAGCATGTTTCCGCTCAGTTCGACAAGCGTCATCGCCATTCCAAAGACGACTGCCAAACCGTAATCAGCCTTGGCCAACATTCGAGCCAGAATCATGTTGCGCAAAAAGGAGAGGACATATCCAGCGACGCGTCCCGTGGTCAAAACCACGGTTCCTTTGACCAGCATGCGAGATGGGGCTGAATGCTCTTCCGTTGGCATGTTAATTAAGTCGGATTAAAAGCAAAGGCCTTCATGAAAATAGCGGCAGGAAAGGCAGAATGGACCTTATTATGCGACCGATCAGAGTTGGACGGACCCTTATCATGTGTATTGAACAGCAACCGTTTAGTGCCAAACAACAATTGTGTAGCCAAGAAGCGTCACCTGGGTAGCTTCCGCATATCTGCGAAATGCTGTTTTGCTAAGGGATCGAATCTCAGCATCATTCCATGCGGCACATTCGATATACGCGCGATGAACCTGTTTTTGGCTCAGCATTGCCAGGATTTCCATTACCAGGACTACGTTAATGCCGCGGCCACGAAATTCAGGAAACACGAAGAAATCGAAAAGATGCGCGTCGTCGGGCCGAAGGGGGAAGAAGTAGGGTTCGATGGTTCGTCCTTGAATGGTCCATCCAAAGCCAGCTAACTTGTCGCCCACCTTCGCCAGCCACAGTTCACTTCCGGCCGCGAACCGGTCGGCAAGCTGGTGTGCCCTAAGTGAGGGGTTCCAAATATCTAAAAGACATTCATAATCCGGTTTCGATATACCCGCAGGGGTAACGGGTCGGACAGATACATCTGTGGTCTTGGCGAGATACTCCCCCGGCAACTGGCAGGCATAGAGGACCATCCGACCAAGATATGAGAAGCGTCTCAATGCAGTACAAAAGCGGACAGCAGTGCATCGTAAACCGTTCCTCCGGTAAAACCAAGCGATGCGATTGACAGAATTCGTGATCAACATAGTGCTAATTGCCATAGCAAGAAGGTATCAACTGAAACCGCAATATTTCATCGGGTGCACAATAAAGGGCGCAATCACTGCGGATAGACCGTTTCATCCAGCAGAAACGTAAGCATTTGGTCAAGTTAGCTCCAGAAAGTCTAACTGAGTTAAGCCGCTGCGGCTGTCAGCGGACAAATAGGCATTCCCAAATTGCACGAAGGCACTGGATCTGCATTTGCACACGGACGGCGGAGTTCTGACGCCTCGGCTTATTCGCCAAGGCCTCAAAGCCAGCGGCGAAAAGGCGACAGCAACACTGGATCGCGTTGATCGCTATAAACCAGCATTGCGCTAACCAAGAATAGTGTTTGGCCCAAAACCGCAGGCGGGCCTGCTGCTGGGCAACCCCGAAGCGCACGGGGTCTTTGGCAGAACTAGCGCCGCAATAGTGGATCGCCTCAGCTCCAGGATAGAACATGACCTTCCAGCCTGCTGACCAGCAACGGCGACACCAATCAAGATCCTCGCCATACATCCAGAAGCTCTCGTCCAGAAGGCCGACATGCTCCACAGCCACACGCCGCACAAGGATGAAGCAACCCACCAGAACATCCACTTCGCAAACACGGTCGTAGGAAAAATAGAACATATGCTCGCCGGCGAAGAACGCGGAGCGTGGAAAAAGCCGGTTGAGGCGGAAAAGCTCACAAATGTTGTTCCATAGACCAGGAAAGCGGCGGCAGGAACTTTGTTGGCGTCCATCGTCGTACATGATTCTTGGCCCGACCATGCCTACATGGGGACGATCGTCAAGAAACGCAGCGAGCCGATCGAGGCAGGCGGGCAGGACTTTCACATCGGAGTTTATGAGGGCAAGGTATCTTCCACGGCTGCGGCGGATGCCCAGATTATTTCCCTTAGCGAATCCCAGGTTCTCCTCTGACTGAATCAATGTCACCCAGGGGAATCTTGCCGTCACCATGTTCGCTGAACCGTCGCTCGACGCGTTGTCCACAACAATCACCTCATAGGAGCGCGTGACCCCGCGCGAGAGGCTCTCGAGGCATTCTTCGAGAAATCTGCATGCATTCCAACTGACTATGATTACAGAAATCTCTGGCGCTGGTCCGGTAGCGCTGGGCAAGATGGGTGGCGCAGAGGAAAGAATCATGGCTTTTCAAGGCGTCGATCGAGATCGCCGAGCCAACTGTCTCTCGTGATTGCCAAGATCACACTATGGCAGCTGAGCGAGGAACCGACCTAAGGACATTGAGCGCGCGGCGGTGCTGATTGATGAATGAGGCTGCCGCACGGCTGAGCCAGCTACCATTGCAGGTGTATGGCGGCAACTGTGCAACCTCCGAGCCCCTCAAACCACTTTTAAAATGGTACCCTCCGGGATTGGCTTGGGGATCGATTCCACCCAGATCGTACCAGCAGGCTCCGCGATCCTTCAGCCATAGCATGGCCTGCCATTGGAGAAAGTAAGCAGCCTTTAGTTCTCTCGCCTTCTCGTTGGTCGCGCCGAGCAGATAAATCGCGGTATCCCCCAGGAGTGAGCAGACCAAAGCTGCAATGGGCTGGCCGCCTGTCTTAGCAATAAAGGTCTGCATTCGTGCGGAACCAGAAAGGAGTTCAAGGATACGATGAAATTCTTCCACATCCACGGAGGTTTTGAATCGCTTCCGCACCCACATTGCTTCATACAGTTTCACGAATGTGCGGTAAGCCTCGGGACTGTCGCTCACTTCGAGAACGAGGCCGTTCTTCTCCGATCGGTTAAGCTGGTTGCGCCATTTTTGATCTAGGCGTTTGCGCATGACTTCAGCTGGAGGGACCAGATCGACTATCACTGTTCGATACCGAGACCCGCGGGGATCAGGTCGTAGAGCTGACCGCACAAATGCCCAATCATAGGTATTGCCACGGGCCTCGCCAGAATAGGCGTTAGGAATTACCTGTAGAGTCAGCCGGCGACGCCTGCAGTATTCTTCCCGTAGCCGCGCTACTACGTCCACGACTACGACCGGGTCGAGGGCCTGGCCTTTCCGCTGGCAAAGCGGTCCCCAACGTAAATAAGCGATACCCGCTGGAAGCATGGGCAGCCGGGCTATGCGGAGTTGCGCCGCGGCCAGGATATGACCGTGCTTGCTCACGAGGAGGTGGCTCAGGTTGCGACTACCCCAACGAACTGTACCGTAGGCCCATGTCTGGTAAATGTTGGCATCCTCGAACTGTGCGAGTATGTCGGCCCACGATTCGCGTGTTTGGCCGTCCACCATTACCTCAAGCTTCTCAGCCATGGTGCTCAGCCGAAACGTTTGAGTGCTGACGGACTAAGGCGCCTAGCTTCTCCGGTTCGATAACCGAGGTAAGAAGAGCCAAAGCATCGATCGCCCTTGTCACCACAGACGCTTCACAATCTGACGAGCACGAATTAGCGTTTGTTTCCATGTTCCGGGTCCGCGCTGAATCAGCAGCGCGACGCTGTCGATGGTCATCGAGCGCGTAACAGTATTTCGCGCCCTCAGCCAGTGGTTTGCAGCGGAAACACCCCCATCACTTGTATAAACAAAGCGGTAACCTGCATGGCGTAAGCCCGACAACACTGTGCGGTCATAGGCGCCGAAGGGACACGCCGCGGCGTCGACAGTGCTACCGCAGACCTCTTCGAGAATCTGCCGACTGCCTTCGAGTTCTTCGCATAGCCGAGTCGCATGCTGATGGCACCAGGAGAGATGGGAGACACCGTGGCTGCCAATACTCATGCCATGCGCCTGCAGTTCACGAACTTGGGCCTTGTTGAGAAACGTGGGTTGCCCGAGCCGGCCCGAGCAAATGAAAAACGTTGCTTTCAGACCGCGTCGTAAAAGCGCCGGTACTACGATCTCTATATCTGAAGCGTTACCATCATCGAAAGTCAATCGCACATGCTCCTGCCCTCGTACGAGATCTATTACCCCCTCAAAGAAGTCCTGATCGAGCCAGCAGTTGTGCTCACCGTTATAAATCTTCCTGGTAATCGGGCCGATCCCGTGAAAATTAAGAATGATCCGGAACATGCGATTTGTCTGGTCCAGATAGGCTACTACACGGTTTTATGATTCGATGCTAGAAGGAACTCTATGTGGTCGATAATGTCATTCAGTGCCGGTCGCGATTTAGTATCGACGCTGGCGAGCTTTTGCCTTTTGCGAAGATCGATCCTCGTACGAACATCCTCAACTGAAGTTAGAAGTATCAGGCGGCCTTCGTCCTCCAGGTGCCTGTCGACGGCGCCGATCGGACCCCTGAAAATGCTGTATACAGGTACGCCCAAAGCGGCCGCTTCCCGGTTCATCGTGCCCCCGCCGCTCACCACTAGATCCGAGTACCAGAGAAGGTTCAACCCGTCCACGGCATGTTTGGGAACTATGACTCTCCCATTGGAAAACCACACAGGGTGTTCTCGACTATATTGCATTACCTGCTTGGAGTTTCGCGGCAGCATGACAATCTTTGCCTCCGAAGAGGAGAGAGCCCAATCCATCAACTCCCGAAAAAGAACCTCACCCTCTGGATTGTGATAGTGCGCTTCCGTCGCCGGCGGGCGCACGGTGATTACCAGATCGCGCTCCGAAAGGCCGAGTTCGCTGAGAATTCCGGGGTCCGGCCTGAAGAACGGGACGTAGACGTCCTCCTTGATTCCTTTATACGTCAGAACCTTGCCATGACCGAGGGCGTCGGCAGGAATGACCTCAGGCACAACATGCCACTTCGGCTGGCAAAAGGGCAGGGTTTTCGAATGTTCGTAATCACCGATGACGACGGACGGAATCCCAAGGAAATTCGCGACCAGCACCTGGGATCGGGCGCCATGAGACAGCGCCAGGTCCGGTTTTTCACGCAGCGCAAGTGGAAGCATTTGTGCGGATCGGCAGATCAGGCCGTAAACCTTTAGGAGCATGTGCTTTCCGTAGTGGTGGCCGATCTGTTCAAAGGTGAGTCCTGACTGAGTCGCCAATTCGCAGACCTGAAAGGCATCACGTGCGCTGAGGACAACCCGGTGTCCCCGGGTTTCCAATTCGCGAATGATCGGGATGAAAAACGGCACGTGAGGTGTGTTATCCAGGTCGATCCAAATGCAGCTTTTAGCTTTTAGCTTTTGGCTTTTAGCTTCCAGCTCCCCGCTGTTCCCTGTGTACGAGTTACTCTTTATTTTGCGGTAGGGGCATGGCGCTCCGAAGTGACGGGTTCGTTCGCGAAAATCCTTGAGGTCGACTGCGCAGATGTCTGCGGATATGCCGAAGGCGGACCGATAACCGTTCGGCCAGCGCCAGAGACGCAATAGCGGCTTTTCGGAACCGTCGATCTCGTCCAGGAGTGCGCGAGCATCAGACGGCTTGAAGTCGGCACGGTCCAGAAAAATCGAAAAACCCTTTGCGGACGCTGCCCTCTCGGTTGGAAATCCCTCTTCGTGGAGGAAACGGGCGAGAGATTCGGGGCACCGAGGCGAAAGGCCGATGATGAAGGCCGGATAGGAAGATGCCGACGGGTGCAGCCGGTATTTTTTATAGAAGTAATCCGATTCAGGCAGCAGAAGTTCTGAACCGCTTCCCTTCACCAGGACTGCGGATTGCGCAGGGCCATCTATGATGATGCTCCCGTCTTCTGCCCGATGCCATTGCCACGTGCTGCGCTCCTCCCACCAGTGCGCAAGTTCGCTGAGTTTGCAGCGCCAGACTGCGGGGCGTACCTCGCTAACATGCTTTGCGAGATCACCGAGCGACTCTCGGATGTACAAAAAGCGCTCCGGGTGAAAGAGCAAATGGAAGAACTCGCCTGCGGAATGGATTTTTTCAAAAACGTGGAACCACGTTTCATGGATGCGATCCTTCTGGCGGACCCGGTACCGCTCGTAGAGGATCTCGTCATCGGGCGCAGTGACCGGGATCTCGACCATGCGGCCGCGCAGTCTGGGCCGCGAGATTCTCTGTCCAGCGGGAATATAGTTGCTGAGTGAATCCAGGCGCCTTGTTCCTGCGTTTTGCCCCCAGCCATTGTCCCAGAGGATCACCTCGCCGCTGCTCCAGGAATATGGGCTGCGCGTCAACGCCTCGTAGGTGTCCTCGTTGTAGTTCAGATAAGGACTGCGGTAACCGGACGCCTGGAATCCGGCCTCCGTCAATAACCGGTGGCTTTCCTCGAGAATCCCCAGCTGATCCTCCGGACTGAGCAGGTCCATGCGACTGTGAAACATTCCATGAGAGCCGATGTCGTGACCCATTTTGTGCAGGCGTTTGATGCGCGGAGCATGGCGCGCCAGCACGCCCGCACTGACAAAAAAAGTCATCCGAATTCCATTTGCGCCAAGCGTTGGTTCCAGCAAATCTGTAATGTAATCCAGTCTTCGCGCGCCATTGGTGAAACGCCAAATGACCTCGAGGGAACGCTCCGCTGCGTGCCAGGGGCCTTTGGTTGCTAGGAAGTGGCGGAGGAAGGAAAACATTGTGGCTGTTCGCTGTTCGCTATTGGCTGTTCGCTGTTCACTGTGGGCATAATGTATTGGGGCGGCGAGTTTATGGTTTGGGGTCAGGCGGTGGCGGATTTGGCGGCCGGTTCGCTGAGCGCAGCGGTTATTTGGAGCTGCTCGCGCTTGCTCAGGGTTGGGTACATGGGGAGGCTCAGGAGGTCGCGGCTGACTTGCTCGGTTATCGAGAAGGTGCCGACACTGTATCCCAAGTGTGCGTATGCTTTTTGCAGGTGCAAGGGGTATGGGTAATGCAGGCCTGTGCTGATGCCTTGGTCGGTCAGGCGCTTTTGGCGGGAATCGCGGTCTGGAACCCGAACGATGTACAGATGGTAGATGGCTTTTGACCAGTCTGGCTCGTATGGGATGGTGATTCCTTTGACGCCGGGCAGCAGCGTGGCGTAGCGCTGTGCAGCCTCGCGGCGCTGTTTGTTCCACTCCGGCAGATGACGCAATTTAATTCTCAGCATACCTGCCTGTATCGCATCGAGACGGCCGTTGTAGCCCTCCATGTCGTGGAAGTACTTCTTGGCTTGGCCGTGGTCGCGGAGCATCCTGATTTTCTGCGCAATCGCCGGGTCGTTCGTCGTCACGGCGCCGGCTTCGCCGCAGGCACCCAGGTTTTTGCCGGGGTAGAAGCTGAAGGCGGCGGCTTTGCCCATCGAGCCGGCGCGGCACCAGCGGTTTTCTTTTCTCGAGAAATACTCGGCGCCGTGGGCCTGGCAGGAGTCCTCGATGACCATCAGGTTATGCTTCTCCGCAAGCTCCAGGATCGGGTCCATGTTGGCCATCTGGCCGTAGAGGTGGACCGGTAAGACTGCCTTTATCGGGGCGTCTGGATGGGACTCGAGATACTGGCGCAGCTTTTCGGGGTCCATGTTGTATGTGCGCTCGTCGATGTCGACGAAGGCGATCGTGGCGCCAGCCTGGGTGATGGCTTCGGTGGTGGCGATGAAGGTGTTCGGGACGGTGACTACGATGTCGCCCTTCCCTACCCCGGCGGCCATCAGGGCGAAGCGGACGGCGTCGGTGCCGCTGGAGACCCCGACGCAATGCATTGTCTGGCAGAAGGTGGCGAATTCTTTTTCGAAGCCTTCGACCTCAGGGCCGCCTATGAAATGGGCGGTTCTTATCGTGTTGCGTACTGCCTCCATTAATTCTTGTTCGAGTTCTTTATGAGGGGTTATCAGGTCTAGGAATGGGATTGGGATTGGCATGTTATTTATCTCCTGAAAAACATCTCAGCGCAGAGAGCGCAGAGGGCGCAGAGAAAGACTTCTTATTTGTCAACGCGGCGGAGGATTTTTGCTGGGTTGCCGGCCACGATTGTGTTGGCGGGGACATCCTTTGTTACGATGGCGCCAGCGCCGACTATGGCGTTCTCGCCTATCGTTACTTTGGCGAGGATGGTGGCGCCGCTCCCTATGGATGCGCCTCGCTTTACCAATGTCTTTTCTACTTTCCAGTCGGACTCCGTCTGGAGTTGGCCGGCGGTGGTGGCGCGCGGGTAGGTGTCATTGATGAAGGCTACGCTGTGGCCGATGAAGACGTCGTCCTCGATCGTGACGCCTTCGCAAATGAACGTGTGGCTCGAGATCTTGCAGTTGTTGCCGATGAAGGCGTTCTTCTGGATCTCGACGAAGGCGCCTAGCTTGACGTTGTCGCCGATGGTGCAGCCGTACAGATTGATGAACTTCGACATCTTTACGTTCTGGCCCAACTTTACGTCGGGGGCGATGCACTGGTATTCGCTCATAAATTCACGATCCCTCCCTTTTGCGACAGCGACTTGCCGGCGGCTTCCAGCATCCTGACCACGTTCAGGCCGGCCATGCCGTCGTTGAAGGGCCTCTCGCCTTTTTCGACACAGTCGACGAAGTACTGGGTCTCGACTTTCAGGGCTTCGATCTGGTCAATGCGCGGCGACCAGATGTCCCCCATGCGATAGCTCACGAGCAGGTCATACACATGTTCCCCGGTCGCTGTCTTTACACCCTTGTCGTAGATCTTGATCTTCTCGTCCGCCTCGAGATCGTTCCAGACCAGCATCTTTTTCTCGCCGCCGATCAGCGTGCTCCGAACCTTTACCGGCGACAGCCAATTGACGTTGAAGTGGGCGATGACATTCTTGGAAAAGTAGACAGTGATATAAGCGACGTCCTCGATGCCGTTCACATGCTTCTCACCGGTCGCCACGACCGCTTCCGGCTTGCCCGGGATGAGATATTGCATGATGGAGAAGTCGTGCGGGGCGAGGTCCCAGATCACATTGACGTCGGTCTGGAACAAGCCGAGATTCACGCGGGTGGAGTCGTAGTAGTAAAGAGTCCCGAGCACGTCCTGGTCGATCAGCTCTTTGATCTTCTTGACCGCGCCGGTGAAAAGAAAAGTGTGGTCCACCATGATGTTGAGGTTTTTCTTTTCGGCAAGCTCGATCAGTTCCTCGGCTTCGGCGATGCTGTTCGTAAAAGGTTTCTCCACGAAAACGTGCTTGCCGTTTTCCAGGGCTTTCTTGACGAGCGGGTAGTGCGTCGAGACCGGGGTGATCACCGCGACCGCGTCGATGTCGCGGCGCGTGCAGACGTCACGGCAGTCGGAGGTGGTCTCGATGCCGGGGCTGCTCTTCTGCGCACGTTCCAGGGCTTTGGGGTTGAGATCACAGATTACTTTGACGCAGCCGCGGTTGACGTTCTGGAAGTTTCGGACAATATTGGGTCCCCAATATCCGTAACCTATAACGCCAATGGATAACATGAGAATGCTCCCGAGATAAATATCACTGCAGAAGAAGCTGAGGACGCTGGGAAAAGCATGAACACTAACCTGAAATATTCATGAAGCTTGATGGAAAGAAGAAAAACGAGGGAATTGGACGCTGACGGACGCGGGCAGGAGCTTTTGCCGCCCCGCAGGGGTCAGCGCTTCGCGCTGATCGTGCTTGTCGGGAACGGGCTGTCGAATGCTCGCGCATGTAAGTGGTAAGCGGATGCCCGGAATCCACGAGCGCTCGACAGCCCGTTCCCGGCAAGCACGGCGGCAAAAGCTCCTGCTCGCTGACAAAGTAAAGATTATCGACGTGCGTCTGCGTGTTTTGACGTCCATAAATCTATATTTGCCATTCAGGAATAGGCTGGGCTAGTAGGCGCCCGAGCCGGAGAAAACCGCACCCGGGGTTTTCAGCACGATCTTGAAGTCGAGCCAGCCGGATTGGTTTTTGATGTACCGTATGTCCAAACGCACCATCTCATCGAACGTCGTCTTGCTCCGGCCATAGACCTGCCAGAGGCCGGTGATGCCCGGTTTTACCTCAATCACGCGACGCTTGTGCCAGGATCGGTAATGGGTGACCTCGTAGGGGATCGGCGGGCGGGGGCCTACGAGACTCATGTCCCCTTTCAGGACGTTCAGGAATTGGGGAAGTTCATCCAGGCTGGATTTCCTGAGAAAGTGTCCGATCCGGGTGACCCGCGGGTCGTTGACAATCTTATAGACGGGGCCTGCTTTGCCCGCCGCGGCGATACCCTTATCCTGCTCGATGAGTTTCCGGATGTACTGTTCGTGGATCTCATGGCTGGTGTTCACATGCATGGTCCGGAACTTCAGAAATGCAAACTCCTTGCCGAACTTTCCGATTCTGCGCTGCTTGAAAAGCACGGGACCGTTTGAGGTGAGCTTGACCGAAATCGAGATGACCAGAAACAGAGGGGAGAAAATGATCAGGGCTACAAGGCTGCCGAGAATATCAATTGTCCGCTTGAAAAAGTGAAATGCGACTCGCGATCTCTTCTGGTCTCTGAGATCCGGGTAGAGCTTTTCATCCGACTTGAAGGCCGGCGTGTTTTTATCGATCTCCTCCGGAAAGAAGTGGAAGGAGATTGCCACTTTCCTCACTTCAGCCGGAGGCAGCACTTCGTGAAGCGCCCGGTCGGTCTTGCCGGCGAGAGCGGATTGGATCGTGGCGCGGTCCGCGGTGCGCAAGGTGGTGAAGATCACGCCGATGGCGGAGGAAAATTTGTACCAGCCGTAAAGGTCCGTATCGCGGGTTTCGGCGCGGATGGCGGCGCAAATTTCCGATATTCTTGGCGGGGGGGCGCTGCCGTTCAGAGTGGTGAGGTCCAGGATCATGAGGACGAAGGGGTCGCCGGTGCGCTCGGTCCGTTTGCGCTCGAGCGCGAGGAGGTAGTTGAAGAGGCCTTCGTCGGCAATGACGGGGAGATCGTCGGTCT
Organism: Terriglobia bacterium; assembly: GCA_020072565.1. NCBI lineage: Bacteria > Pseudomonadati > Acidobacteriota > Terriglobia > Terriglobia bacterium. The sequence continues at coordinate 379 of JAIQGI010000044.1, read as the reverse complement.
GATAGCGGCCGGATCTGGCGAGCCAGTGCGACGGGGCGAGGATGCTAAGGTTCATTGAGGATCCAAGAAGAGCAAAAGGTGAACGCGGAGGGCGCGAAGATAACGAGATTGATGTGTCGCCCCTTCAGGGCTCCTTCTTCACCTGCTCCCAACCCCGGGCTCACGCCCGGGGCTAGGCTGCTTCCGCCCCGTCGGGGCTGGGAATTGTCTTCTGTCACGCTATCCCGAGAATAAATGTGTCGCCCCTTCAGGCATGCGCGTCAAGTTAAGGAGCGTGTCGCTTTTTGAGAAATGAGTTTCGGGAGCGGACGCGCTTGAGGATGAAAGTGTTTCGATCCTCCACCAGCCATTCCATTGTCTCGCCTTTTTGAACTTCCGC
>JAIQGI010000043.1 GCA_020072565.1 Terriglobia bacterium | reverse complement strand
ACCGATGCTGAATCCCATGAGGACTTCTGGATCCCCGGGATGGCGTACGTGCGAGCGACGCAGTTCCCGCCGGAACTCTGGGCCCGCCTGGCATCCCCCGGTCCCTTTTACGCATTCATTGTCCGCATGGCCGACGGCGCGACCGTCGAGCAGACAACCGCCGAGCTGACCGGGCGGCTCCGGGCACTTGCTGCCATGGACCCGCGTCGGAAGGCCCGATTCCAGACTGTCGGTGCGATGCTTCAACCGGGATTTGCCGCGCCTGCAACGACACGGCCCGTCGCGCTTCGCGCCGTGCAACTCATGGCCGGCGTCGCAGCTCTCCTGGTGCTGCTTGGCATGGCCAACGTCGCGAATCTGCTCCTCTTTCGCGGCATCGCAGGCGCTCGAGACGTCGCCACCCGCAAAATTCTTGGCGCTTCGACGAGGCGCCTCATACAACTCCGGCTGGTGGAAAGCCTGATCCTTGCGCTCGCCGGAGCCGTGGCGGGCGTGGGCGTCGCGCTCGCGTTGGGTGAGCTTTTCGCTGGATTTGCCGTTCCGGCGCTCGGGTCGATCAGCGTGGTAGTGGATTGGCGCGTGCTCGCGGCCACGGCGTGCTTGTCGATCCTCGTGGGCGCGGGCTTTGGCCTCGCCCCGGCGTTCCTGGCGGCGCGCATCTCGATCGCGGGCACGCTGGGACGCGGCGCGCGAGCCGAGCTGCCGCGCACGAAACGGCTGCGGCATACGCTCGCGGCCTCGCAAATCGCGCTCTCGCTGGCTCTGCTCGTCGGCGCGCTGCTCTTCCTGTCCACCATTCGCAATTTGCACGCGGTCGATCTGGGCTTCGATCCGTCCGGCGTGGTGGTGGTTCCTATGAACCTCCGCGAGCACGGCTACTCGTCGGCGCGCGCGCTCGACTACGAACAGCGACTGAGCGACGCCCTGCGGCACGAGCCCGGCGTGCAATCGGTGGCGCTGGCGTCCGAGGCCCCGCTCGTCGGCCGCGCCATCGGCCTCGATGTGTACCTGCCCGGGGCCGACCCGAAGACCGCCACCGAAGTACCGGTGAACGCAGTCGACAGCGAATTCTTCCGCACGCTGAACCTCCCGCTGGTGCGGGGCCGCGCTCTGACCCACGATGAAGCTTTTGGCGCCACGCCAGACGAGCCGTCTAACGAGGAGGCTGTCGTCCTCAGCGAGACGCTCGCGCGCGCGCTCTTCGGCTCGAGCGACGTCGTGGGCCGACGATTACTCATGCCGCGGTATCGGGCGGAGCCCTCCACGCTCCGTATCGTCGGCGTGGCGCGGCAAGCGCATTTTGGAGCGGTCGATCAGCCGCCGGATCCGGTGCTCTATGTCCCGCTGACGCATTTCCCGGCCGGCAGACCGTTTCTGCTTGTGCGATCGACATTGACACGAGAGGGGGCCCGTCGGATCATTGCGAGGGCGGCGGTGGCGATCGATCCGGCCGTACCCGTCCATCCGGATCGCACGTTCGCCGCCATCATCGATCAGCGTCTCGGCCAGCAACGGCTGTTTGCATCGTTGCTCGGCCTGCTCGCCTCGATCGGTTTTTTGCTTTCCGGCGTCGGAGTGCACGGACTCCTCGCGCAGACGGTGACCGAGCGGCGGCACGAATTCGGCATTCGGCTCGCGATCGGTGCCGACCCGACGCAGATCATGCGGTCGGTGTTACGGCAGGCCGCCATTCTTGGCGCCACGGGTCTTGTCGCCGGCTTGGCGCTCGCCTGGATGTTCGGCCGTGTCGTCGAGAGTCGGCTCTTCGGCATCACAAGTCGTGACCCCGCGATCTACACGGCGGCTGCCTTAACGATGCTGCTCGTCATTGCCGTCGCGACATTCATCCCCGCTCGTGCCGCGACGCGCGTGAATCCCGTCGATGTGTTGAAGCAGGAATAAGCGTCGGGCTTCGCCCGAGGCAACCAACGGCGAAGCGCACTGTGCGAGTCACCATCCGACGTCCTCGCTCCGCTGAGTGCCGTTCCACCGTGATTGAAAAGGGCGCCCGCCGCGAGCGGCTCCTGGCTTGGCTCTCCGGCGCCTTCGGCGGTCTCGCACTCATCCTAGCAGCCGTCGGGCTTTACGGAGTGGTTGCTTACGCCGCCCAACGCCGTACTCCTGAGATCGGAGTTCGCCTTGCCCTTGGCGCGCGGCCCTCCCAGATCCACGCGCTCCTTCTACCTGAAGTGATCGTCTTGTTGGCCATCGGCCTCACGCTTGGCAGCGCTGGCACGGTCTTGTTCACGGTTCGGCTCGAACCGCTTCTGTTCGACGTCACACCGGAAGATCCTGCGACATTCGCCTTTGCCATGGTTGTGCTAGGCGCAGTCGCCCTTGCAGCCGGCTACATCCCTGCTCGCCGCGCCGCCCGCCTCGATCCCATGAGTGCTCTACGTTCAGATTAAATGCGGTAACCGTGAATAATCCCTCCCAATGTGTCCGAGTGGGCCAGCTGGACATCGCCCGTTTTTGGTTGACATTCTACCTGACTGATTTTAGACTACTGGTAGATATTCTACTAATAAGAAAAGGTAAGCACGTGTCAGGCGTGGCTCGAATCTCCAGTTGGAACACCGGGCGAGGAAAAGAATATGACAGATTCTGAAGCGGCCGCTCGAAAGAAGCAGGAGGAACGCGAGGAATTGCTCCAGGGCACGTTGGACATGATCATCCTGCGCACGTTGCTTTTCGGGCCGATGCACGGTCACGCGATCGCAACCTCCATTGAGAAGACATCCGAAGATGTATTAAAGATCGATCACGGTTCCCTTTACCCGGCGCTGCACCGGCTGCTTCGCCGGGGATGGATTACTTCTGCTTGGGGCATATCGAAAAATAACCGCCGAGCTAAGTACTATCGTCTAACGAGTGCGGGACGGAAGCAGCTCGCCGTGGAAACCACGAAATGGGAACGGCTGGTACGGGCGATCGCGCGCATTACACAAGCATCGCCGGAGGAGATGTGATCATGAATCCGCTTCGCAGGATCAGGGATCTTTGGGGCAAGGTTGTCCGTCGTCCTCGAGATGCAGAACTCGACGCCGAAATCCAAGCGCACCTCGATATCGAAATGGATGAGAACATCGAGGCTGGAATGGATCCGCAAGAAGCGCGCTATGCGGCGCAACGGAAGTTTGGCAATGTTGCGCTTTCGACGGAATTGACCCGCGAGGTCTGGCACTTTGGTTGGCTGGACCGGCTTTGCCAGGACGTGCGTGTCGCCGCGCGCATGCTGGCGAAGAGCCGTGCTTTTACCTTTGCCGCGGTATTGACCCTCGCCATCGGCATCGGATCAACCACCTCCATCTTCACCGTGGTCCATGCCGTGCTTTACCCTGAGTACTCCTTTCCCGATCCGCAGCATATCGTGAGTGTTTCTTCCACGGATGGCAAACATTCGCTCGCGCCTTCCTTCGGCAGCTTTGATGACTGGCGGCAGAAGAGCGATGTGATCCAAGAATTGACGGCGTATCGTCGCACCTCCGTTGCGTGGATCGATGGGGGAGAACCCGCGCGCATCGTCGGAATCGAAACCACCGCCAATATCTTTCGTATGGCAGGAGTGGAGCTGTTTTGGGGCCGCAATTTCGATCCCGGCGCAGACACGCCGGGCAAGGAGAATGTCGTAATTCTTGGGTACGGTTTCTGGCAAAGGCGTTTCGGAGGCGCTCCGGACATTGTCGGAAGGAGTGTCCTGATCAACAACAGACCTTGCAGCGTGGTTGGCGTTATGCCGGCTGGCAAGGGGTTCCCCACGGCCCAGATCAATTACTGGATTCCGTGGGTACTTGATAAAGATCCGATGCGTTCATTCCCATTTCCCGGCGGGGGCTTCACGGTAGTCGGACGCCTCAAACCTGGATGTCCACTGCTGCAAGCCCAGTCGATCATGAATGTGCTGGAATCCCATCTCGGAGAATCGGACAGAATTCGCAGGAAGTATAGCGTGGCCCTCAGAGCCATGACCGATAACGTCAGTCCCTTGAGCAAATCCACAGTCTGGACGCTGTTCGGCGCGGTACTCTTCGTTCTGCTGGTCGCTTGCGTAAACGTAGCCAACCTGCTTATGGCGCGCGCTTCCGTCCGTGCGCGGGAAATCGCTCTGCGCTCCGCACTGGGCGCTTCGCGTTTGCGTATTGTCCGCCATCTGCTGACGGAATGTGTGTTGCTGTCCTTCATCGGAGGGGCCGTCGGCCTCCTGCTTGCCTATTGGGGAGTCCGCCTGTTTCTGGCCTTGAAGGCGCCCGGGATTCCGGGGCCCAGTGAAGCGCGCCTAGATCCGGGCGTGCTGCTGTTTGCGGTCGGGTCCTCCACAGCAACTGCCTTTTTGTTCGGCCTGTTGCCTTCTCTTCACGCCTCGAAGACGGATCTCTTGGCGACGCTAAAGCAGGGAACCGGGAGCCTCACGCGCCGCGCCTCAAATAGAAAACGGGCCTCGCTGGTGGTCGTTGAAATGGCGCTCGCATTGATCCTGCTCACGGGAGCAGGATTGATGATGAAGAGCTTCATTAGGCTGCAGCACGTCGACCTCGGCTTTGACCCGCAAAACGTGATTGCATTTAGGGTAGCGGTTCCAGAATCGGGTGCGCGTGAAGCTCTCGCTCAAAATAGGACAATTTTTGCTGATCAACTGCTGAGGCGGTTGCAGGCGCTGCCACAGGTGCGCGCGGTAGCGGCATCCAGCATTTTCCCCTTGGATGGTTCCAATGCCATGACGAGTGCCCGCATGTCGGAAGCCGCGCAGGATCGCGATCGATGGCGCAACATAGAGCCGGTGGGCATAACCTCCGGGTATTTTGCCACGATGGGAATCCCGGTGCTTCGCGGACGAGGGTTTGCGGAATACGATAGCCAGAAGGTGCTCCCCGAGGTGATCTTGAGTCAAGAGGCGGCACAACAATTTTGTCCAGGTGAAAATCCCCTGGGCAAGAAGCTCTTCTTTACCGGGGAATCGATCCCGCGCGAGGTTATTGGTGTGGTTGGCGACGTCAGGTACGGGTCACTCCAGGCGCAATTCGGCCCGAAAGTCTACGTATCAGCCGCCGACAACTGGATTATGCGTAATGTCACTTTCGTCGTTCGAAGCGCAGGCGACCCGCGCAATCTGGCGCCGGATCTGCGGCGCGAGGTTTGGGCGCTCGATTCGAAGATGCCAATCGAAATGGAAATGTTGAAAGACCTTTTTGAGACTCATATCGCGAGCTCACGGTTCTATCTCGGTCTCTTCACCTTTTTTGCCGTCGTGTCAGTCTTGATGGCGGCGATCGGACTTTATGGCTTGGTCAACTACTCCGTCGGTCAGCGGACGCAGGAGATCGGAATCCGGATGGCGTTGGGCGCCGAGGCCAAAGATGTGCTTGGCATGGTTGTCAGAAATGGGACGCGCATAGCATTGGTAGGAGCGGGGCGCGGAATCGTCGGTGCGCTATGCCTTACTCGTTTTATCAGGATCTTTCTGTTCGGCGTTGCGCCCACAGACGGAATCACCCTCGGCATCGTATCGGTGCTGCTGGTCGCAGTCGCCATTTTTGCGTGCCTGATCCCGGCGCGCCGCGCCTCGCGGATCGAACCCTCGTCCGCTCTGAAATATGAATAGAGGATATCTGCGGGAAGGAGCGGTCACGCTAGTTATACGGCCTTCCGGCTCCGGCGGGTCGGCTTCACGGTCAGGCGGACCCGGGCGCCGAGGCGGGCGAGCACGTCGATGAGGCCATCCGTGCTGAACAGGTCGATCCGGCCGCGTAACAGGTCGCTGACCCGAGGCTGGGAGACACACAAGAGCCCGGCTGCCTCTCTTTGTGTAAGACCCCGCGAGGCGATGAGCTTCTAGACCTCGATCAGGAGATCCGCCCGGATCAAAAGATGTTCCGACTCATCGCGGCGGAATCCGAGATCCGGAAACACATTTCCGGCTGATGGCGTGATTTTGAGGTTCATGATCAATCGATCCACAACACGAGTTGTGTGTTGCACATTCAGGAGAATAGAGTTTGGTTTGTCTCCAGGTAAAGCGCCGCCGTTTAATCCGAAATGGGAGCACTGCCATGAAAACACTGCGGTTTGTCCTTGTCACTCTCAGCATCTTGTCCTGCATGGCCGTCCAAAGCGCCGCACAATCAGCAAATGCAAGGCTGAGATCGCTGTTTTACCAACGCGATTTTGAGACCGGCGCGATTGAAGGCTCGAAGCTAGTGGCAGCGAATCCAAACTCGACGAACCTGAAGGCGTGGTATGTGCTCAACCTCGTGCGCAGCGGGCAGGAACGGAATGGTATCGCTCTCGCCGAGGAAATGACGAAGAAGACGCCACAGGATGCCTGGAGTTGGTTCGCGCTTGCCGGCGCTCTCAACTATGCCCAAGTACGGGCCGATGAAGCCCTGTCTGCCGGCGAAAAGGCCCTAAAGCTACTTCCCGCCGATCCCGACGTGATCTGGCTTCGGGCACAGACCCTGGCCAATGACGAGCAACATCGTGCCGAGGCGATTGCCTTTGTGGATGCCCAGCGTTCCCGTGTGAAAAATCCCGCCGATATCCTGGCTGCAAAGGCATATGCTCAATACCGTCAGTCTTCCGGCCCGCCGCGCGACGAGGCGCTGTTGGCTACGGCTTTCGCCACCTTCGAGGAAGCGCGCCGCATTGATCCGACAAACCTGAGCGCGTGGTACCTGCCCAGCACCTATCTTACGGGCCTGCGCCGAAGCGACGAGGCCTATCCATTGGCGAGGAAGGCTGTGGCACTCGCCCCGGGATCGACTGCGGTGCACAAGGCCTACTGGGATGCCATTACTGGGAGTACCGTAATCACGGCCGACCGGAAGCGGCAGGAAGTGGAAGCGGACGTTGTTTCATTCCTGCAGGCAAACGGAAATCGCCCGGGCGCGCTCTCCGCGGTAGCTGATGTGTCCCGGAGCATGAAGTGGACGGATAGGCAGCAAGAATGTGAAGAGAAGGTTCTGAAGCAGTTTCCCGACAGCACGGAAGCGGAGTGGATCTTTGCCTCGCGATGGCGTGAACTTGAACAGACCCAGGAAGGAACCAAGTCGGCCCCGTATCGTAAGATCCTGCGCGAGTTCATCGCCCGCGCGCAGCACCATATTCCAGGTCTTTTGGGCGAAGCCTATCTGAATCTCTTCTCTGCACTGGCGGAGGACAAGTCTGCTTCGGCCGACGAGATGTATCAGGCGGCCGAGGGAGCAGTGAAGTTTGAAAAGAACAATCCGCACATCACCTATGTCGTGATACCGATTGAGCTGGCGGACCGGAAGATCGACCTCGCCGATGCGGAGCGGATTGCGCGCGCGGGCATCGAGGAGCTGAGAAAGAAGATCGAAAGCCAGCGCTCCGTCTATAAATCCCCAGGGGAATACGAACATGAAATGGGATGGGCGACGGCAATGGGACATGACGCAGTCGGATGGGTGCTCCTGGCCGAAGGTCGTGTACCGGAGGCGGAGAAAGAGCTTCTGGCCGCCTACGATCTCAACCACGAGGATCGCCGAAACCTCGATCATCTCGGCCGTTATTACTTGTCAAAGAACGAAACCTCAAAAGCGGAAGAATACTTCGCAAAGGGACTGGTTGTGCAGGGGCGCGGGACAAATCCCTGCGAGACTTCGCTTCGATCCTTATACGATAAGAACCACGGCAGCCTGGAAGGCATCGACGAGTACTATGCAAAACTCAAGGATGCCGACCGCGCAAATCGTCACGATCGGGTGCTGGCCAGCCGGATTGCCGCGCCCACCGCCGTGCCCGCCTTCAACCTCAAGGGACTCGACGGAAAGAGAATCTCACTTGAGGGGCTGAAGGGCAAAATCGTCGTCGTCAATTTCTGGGGCATCTGGTGCGGTTGGTGCGTTGCGGAGTTGCCTGAGTACCAGAAGCTTTTTGACAAATACGCGAAGGACCCCGATGTCGTGATCCTGACCATCGATAACGACGCAAATCAGGACGATGTCCCGCCGTGGATGGCCCAGAAGAAGTACACGTTTCCGGTCCTGATAGATGACGGTTACGTGAGCAAGGCCGGAATCAGCGGTTTCCCAACTACCTGGTTCCTTGATCCGCAGGGCCGCAAGGTCTTCGAAAAGGAAGGGTGGAGCGAGAAGCTGCTCGAAGAATTCAGCTGGCGGATCGAGGCGATCCGAGGATCGATTCCACCCCGCCTGCCATGAGTGCCGCCTCATAACAGATGAGTGCGATTTGTCGCTGGACCAGGATTCTCGAGAGAGAAGGCCCCCTTTGAAACGCATACGTTTGATCTTCGCATTGACGATGGTTATCGTAGTAGGTGCGGCAAACCCATTGGCCAAAACTGCTCGGCCCGTGATTTCGACCACCGGGTTCGGTTACTACGGAGCGGACATGCCGGCTTACACTTCATGCCTTTATATCATTCAATAATGGAATTAGATGTAAAACCGGGATGTACCGTCGATTTTTCTTAGAGGAAAGAAATCCGGGACGTGTCGTTTCAGTTCACTCGCACCGCAGGGCCTTGATTGGGTCCAGGTGTGCTGCTCGCCGCGCGGGAAGATAGCATGCCAGAAGAGCAACGGCGGTCAGAAGCCCCGTGCAGCCTGCAAACGTTGCAGGATCGGTCGGGCTCACTTCGAACAGCAGGGCCGACATGAACCGTGCGAATGCCAATCCGACGCCTGTGCCGATCGCCACGCCGATTATGATCCAGCCAAGAGCCTGCAAAAGAAACATGTTTATGACATTGCCGGGGCGAGCTCCCAGTGCAACGCGAATGCCGACCTCATGCGTGCGCTGCGCGACGAGGTAAGAAATCACGCCATAGACTCCCATTGCTGCCAATAGCAGCGCCAGCAGCGCGAAGACGCCAAGCAGCAACAAATTCAGACGATGCGGCGCAATGGAGTCCGCCAGCCGCTGTTCCATTGTGCTCACGTCGTAAAGGGGAAGCTCCGGATCGGCGGCCTGAATCAAACTCCGTACCGCGGAAGCCAGGCTGAGCGGATTCACTCTGGTTCGAATCACAAAAGTCGTCACATACATGGAATTCTGCAGATAAGGTACGTAGACTTCCGGCCTGACCTCCCGGTCCAGGCCTTGAGACCGCACATCCGCCACGACGCCGACCACAGTGGGGGTGCCCTTCCCGGGGCCCGGGACCCAGACGCGCTTGCCGATAGGATTTTCGGCCGCGAAAAGCCATTGTGCCAGGCTCTCGCTCAGAATCACGACCCGGGGCGCGCTCGCGTCATCAGAGTCCGTGAAAGCACGCCCCGCGCGCAATGGAATTCCCATCGTGGCGAAATAGCCGGGGCTGACCAAGCCGATCGGTACAGGCGTCGCCTGTTGTTCTGTAGTTACTGGCCGTCCTTCAACATGCAAATAGCCGGCGAAAAGTGAGGCGGTCGTCGGCAGGCGGTTGGTGGTGCCGGCGGATTGGACCCCTGGAAGGGTCGAGACGCGCTGCAACACCTGCTGAAGAAACTGCGCCCGCCGGCCGCGATCGGGATATCGTGTATACGGAAGTGAAATGCGCGCCGTCAGCAGTCCTTCGACCTTGAATCCCGGATTGACGTCGAGGAGCTTGACAAAACTCCGCATGAGCAGGCCGCCCACAAGGAGCAACACTACCGCTGTTGCGACCTCGACGGACATCAAAACCTGGCGCATCATTCCCGTACTGCAGGCACCCCGCCATCCGCCCTTGTTGAGATATGGCTGCAAATCCGGACGTGAAAGTTGAAGCGCAGGGACCACGCTGATCAGCAACCCTGTGAGCACTGATATCAGAAGCGTAAAGCACAGCGACCTCGAATCTACTGCAATGACGACCAGACGCGAAATCTCCCCGAACATCGGAAGGGCGGCGACCGCTGCAAGGACTCTGACCAGCGCATAAGCTATTAACAGCCCGCAAGCTCCTCCACAGCAAGAAAGAAGGCTGCTCTCCGTGAGCATTTGTCGCACCAGCCTCAGCCTGCCGGCGCCCAGCGCTGCGCGAACGGCCAGTTCTTTCTCTCTCACCGCTGCATGAGACAGCAGTAGGTTTGTCACATTGGCGCACGCAATGAGCATAATCAGACCGACGGCACCCCAGAGCAACAAAGCCAGACGCCGCACGTTTTTTACTAGTTTTTCGTGCAGTGAAATCACCCGCACCTCGCCGGAGAAATGAATGCCCCACTGGGTGATCTTTTCGAAATGGCTGCGAATGGCTTCCAATTCCCGTTGTGCCAGCTGTTCCGTGACTCCAGGTCGAAGGCGGGCAATCACGCTCAGGGAATGAATCCCATGCTTGGGGCCCTCGTCCTGCGGATCGAGCGCAAGGGGACTCCACAGCTCGAAGGGAGTCGAAAAGCGAAAATCACCCGGCAGCACGCCGACAATCTGATAACTATCGTCATCAAGCCGGATAGTCCTGCCGACAATGTTGGCATCCGAGTTGAAACGACGCTGCCACAGGCCGCGACTTATGACTACGACCCGATTGCGGTCCGGAAGATCTTCCTCTGCGGCAAAGAAACGGCCGGCCAGAGGCTGAACGCCCAAAGTTTCGAAGAACGAAGCCGTAACCTTCCCGCAATCCAGTCTTTCAGAGTCACCTGCGCCCGATAGTGTTACGGTTCCGCCGCCAAAAGCCGCGATTTGCTCCAGCGCCTTACTTCGTGCGCGCCACTCAAAAAAGTGCGGGCCGGGGATCATTTCACTCTTGGGTAGAGATTCGTTTTCCGTCACCCAAACAAGCCGGTCTGGATCGTGGTACGGCAACGGCCTGAGCAGCAAGGTGTTCACCACGGTGAAAATGGCCGTATTTGCGCCGATGCCTAGGGCCAGGGTCAGGATGGCAACGGTGTTAAATCCCGGATTGTTGAGCATCATGCGCGATCCGTAACGCAGGTCTTGCCAGAGTTCTGTGGCCCATCTGATTCCGCACGCTTGACGACACGCCTCCCTCGTCTGCTCCAGCCCGCCCAAAGCGATAAGCGCTTGTCGCCGGGCTTCTTCGGGACTCATGCCCTGACGCAGATTTTCTTCAATCTCCATCTGCAGGTGGAACTTCAGTTCGCCGTCAAGAGTGGCCTCTGATTTCGTCCGACGGTGGAGATGCGAGATCCGCCACATTAATGCTCGAATCGATGCCAGCATGGATTCCCCCGACTATGCGCCTTCCAGGACACGATTGATAATCGCCATCATGCTCTCCCAGCTCTCTGTTTCATCTCGGAGCCTTTTGCGGTCGGCCTTGGTGATGGCATAAAACCGCGCCTTCCGGTTGTTGACCGAGGTGAAACATCAAAAAAGGGGGACACACCTGTCCTCGGTACAGTGACTGTCAAGATGGGGACACAGGCGATTGTGGCCTTATCCGCATGTTCGCCAGACCGTCCCTAGCGCCGTGCAAAGTCAACCTGGGCTGAAGGTCGAAGTGGATCGACGTCGCTTTACTAACCTTTGGCTTGAAGATCACGATGACATTGCCTTTGTATCTCTGCCCCACAGCCCGAAACACCCATTGTTTCACGCATTCGATCGCGGCCTTCTCCTGTATCGGATTGCCTCTGACAAGTTTTGCAGATTCGACCTTCCCAGCTTTGTCCACAACCACTTCGATCGATACGCTCCTCGTAAAATTGTTTTCTCCTTTCTTTTCCAATAGTGCCTTTTTGACCTCTTCCTCAGAAATGAAGCAGTCAACAGTCTTGACGATCCTCTGTTGCATCTCCTTGTCATCGATCCTGGAAACACCAGCATCTGGAGTCTGAAGAAGAAAGACAAACAAACAGATATCGATCATCGGAGTCATTGCGTCTCTCCTCTGTGTGCCAAACCCTGCTTCCAAGTAGACTGTCCCTCAGTCTATGCGCAGAACCGTCCAAGGATCGAGTTTGGTTGCTCGACGCGCTGGTTTATAGCACGCGAAGAATGCAACCCCTGCCAAAAGCAAGACTGAGGTTCCGAATGTAAGAGCATCGCTGCTGCTTACCTCGAACAACATTGAACTGAGGTATCGGCTCAATGCCAATGCGCCAAAGGAGCCGACTGCGACTCCCACCACGACCCACCTCATACCCTCCCCGGCAACCAACCGGAAGATTTGATGCGCTTCAGCTCCCAAAGCCATGCGCACTCCAAACTCATGCGTGCGTTGGGAGATGGAATAGGCGACGATCCCATAAATACCCACCGCAGCCAAGAGCAACGCACTCAAGCCGAAAGCATTCAAGATGATCGTGTAGAATCGGGTCTCCGCTGAAAAATCGAGCCAGCGATTCTCCATAGTGGTGAATTGAGTCGGAGTCAGATTCTTGTCCAGAGCCATCACCTCGCGCCGGACCGCATCTATCAATTTGGTGGGATCGCTTTGCGTCCGAACCGCAAAGGACGTTCCCACAAAAACGAGATTGACTGCACCATCGAATGCTCCGGACGGCCGATAATACTCTCCTATTTCCTCGTCTTCTCTTCGCGGAGCACTGGTTCGGAAACCATATTTCCTGACACTTTGCGCGACTCCGACAACAGTCAGCGGAATGGCCTCCGGCGGCGGCGATTGCTCCGAATTCATCGGAACACCAGCTTGAGTTGGGTCGACAAACAATCTCTTTCCAAGCGCCTCTTCGTTGGGCCAGAACTTCCTCGCTAGATTCTCATCGATGATGACGACTTGTTCTTTTTGACTGAGGTCGAGTTCTGAAAAACAACGTCCTCTCAAAATTGGAATGCCCATCGCATTGAAATAGCCTGGCGAAACGACATAACGCACCGTCGCCACTGATGGTCTCGTTGCCATCTGCTCGGATCGAATTTCGTTGGATATGACGGAATTGGCCAATGGAAGGTAGTTCGTCATTCCTGCAGCCCGGACACCGGGTAAATTGGCAAGCCGTTGCTCCAAACGATCATAAAACTCAACTGCTCGGCCTGTAGGATATTGGCTGCGCGACAGGTTGAGAGAGAAGGTCAACACGTGGTCAGGATTGAATCCCAATCCGACATTGAGCAGGTTATGAAGGCTACGAATCATCAATCCTGCCCCGAATGACAGTACCAGCGCCAGGGCAAATTCCAATATCACCAAGAAACCGCGAACCCGGCTACGGCTCTGGCTCGATACTGTCGGCGTGGCATTCAGATCGTTCACCAACAAAGCATCCGATTTCATTGCCGGTACTGCCCCTACCACCACGGACGCTGCCACGGATATCGCAACTGCAAAACCGACCCCCTCCAATCCAATGGCCGCTTCATTCAACCGTGGTATAACCTGCCGCGCCAGCAACCTCATATATTCCAAACTCCACCAAGCCAAGGCGATTCCCAAGGCACTCCCGGCCCCAGAAATCAACAGAGCCTCTGTTAGGCTTTGACCCAGCAACCTACCCTTGCCCGCGCCAAGAACAACCCGCAGTGCCCGCTCTCTCCGCCGCCTCTCCGCCTGGATGAGAAAGAGATTCGCTACATTCGCGCACGCTATCGCCATCACAAAAGCGCCTGCGATCAACAATATTGGGAATGCCGGTCGATAGTTCCCAATGAGGTAGTCACGGTAGTACATGAGTGTGGGCGGCTCGAGAGGTGAAGCACGAAAGAATGTTTTGTAATCCTTATTTAGGTTGCCGATGATGGATCGGAGATTCTCCTCGGCCTGCAAGAGGTTGACGCCTGGCTTCAAGGTTGCCATCAGCGCACCCATCGGGCGATTTGTGCCGATGACATTTCCATTGTCTACAAGTAACGGGGTCCACACCTCGATATCATTAGAGGGGATGTTGTACGAAGCCGGCAGAATCCCAATAACCGTGTAGAAAGTGCCATTAATCACTATCTGCTTCCCCAGGATGTCTTCCTGTCCGCCTAACATGTTACGCCAGAATGAGGCCTTGATCACCGCTAGGCACGGGCCTCCTGGTCGATCTTCCTCTGCGGTAAAGACCCGACCGCGGAGAGGCTGAGTCCTAAGCGCCTGAAACATGTTTGCTGTGACGGCTGCCAGGTTGAATTTCTCTCTCGGCTCCCCCGTCCGGATCTCCGCCTGTCTGATCTGATACAGGCTGACATCGGCGAATGCAGAGTTCCTTTCTCTCACTGCCCGATATTGGGAATAAGACATGGAAATGGGGCTGGGTGAATGAATGACAGTTTCACCTCCCGGGAACGGTGAATAGGGGAGGCCTGAATACCTGATTGAAAGCAACCGATTCTGACCCTCATAGGGAAGCGGTCGCAGGAGCGCAGAATTGAACAGACTGAACACCGACGTGAGTGCGCCGATTCCGAGCGCCAGTGTGATGACGGCAGCACCTGTGAACACAGGGGTATGGCGCAAACTGCGAAGGCTGTAACGCAGGTTATTAAGAGATTCATCAAGCCACCGGATCGCGCGTGTTTCGCGGCACGCCTCCCTCGTCTGGTCAAGGCCGCCAAGCGAGATAAGAGCCTGCCTCCGCGCTTCTTCGCGGCTCATGCCACGACGCAGGTTTTCTTCGATCTCCATCTCCAGATGGAATTCCAACTCCTTCTCGAATGGGGATCCCGATCCTGAACGACGCGCGAGGTGAATCACACGCCACACAAAGGCACGAATCGACGACAGCATCACCGCCTCCTACGATCCTGCAAGGACTGATTTGTGACCGGCCTCACGCGCTCCTACCTTCATTCTTCCTGGCATCATAAGCTCAGCACTTATTCCTTGCGCAGCGCTAGCAATGGATCGATGCGGGTGGCACGGTGCGCGGGGAGGAAGCAGGCAGCCAGGGCCACGGCGGCCAAGACAAGCGAAACTGCTAATAACGTGAGCGGGTCCGTCGGACGGACGCCGTAAAGCATGTTCGAAAGCGCACGATTCGTCGCCAAAGCGCCAGCGATTCCGAGCAACACACCGATGGCCACCAGCAGCAGTCCCTGCCGGAGCACCATGCGCATCACCTCGCCGGGCTTCGCACCGAGCGCCATGCGAATACCGATTTCATTTTGTCGCTGAGACACCGAGTAGCTGATGACGCCATAAATGCCGACGGCGGAAAGCGCGACCGCGATCCCCGCAAAAATCCCAAGCAGGAGCGTATAGATGCGTCTTAAGGCGGCAAAGCCGCTCAGACGCTCGTCCATGGTTTTCATGTCCTGCACTGGTTGGTCCTTGTCGACGGCCCAAATCGCTGCTCGCACAGCTTCCGCTGCACGAGTAGGATCGCCCGCCGTCCGCACGGCAACGAACATAGTGCTATAGCCGCCTGTCTGCGCCCGTGGCACGTAGCTCTCCGCGCCCGATGGCAAGTCGGGCCGCAGGTGCCGCACGTCGCCGACCACGCCCACAACTTCCTGTAACTTGTTCTTCAACTGCACCCGCTTCCCGATCGGGTCCTGGTTCGGCCAAAGCTGTCGCGCCAATGTCTCATTGATGACGACAACCGGCGGCATATCGGCCGTGTCGTGATCGGTGAATATGCGTCCGCGAACGAGCGGGATCTTCATCGCCCGGAAATAATCAGGGGTTCCGATGCGATAGTGAGTCGGCAGGTCCGAGCCTTCCGGGCTGCCTTCAGCGGAAACACCCGTACCCTCCTGACTTTTACTGAATGGAAGCGGATAAACGGCGCCCGCCTCGCGCACTCCTGGGACTGCCTTTATCTGCGCGAGGGCGCCAGCAAGAAAGGCGCGCGCCCTTGCATTGTTCCAGCTCTTCCCGGCGATTGAGTACTTGTACGGCGGCAACGTCAGGCGCAGTGTCAGAAGATTTTGCGAGGAAAATCCGAGGCTTACATCCGCGAGGTGGGCAAGTGTGTTCACCATGAGGCCGGTGCCGGCCAGCAGAATCAGCGCGCATGCAACTTCTGCAACCACCAACAGGCCGCTCAGTCGACGGGCTGCGGCGCGCCCGCCCTGAGCGCCGGCGGATTCCTTCAATCCTTGGTTCACGTCCGCCTTCGAGGCCTGCAATGCCGGCACGAGCGCCGTAAGCAGGCCTACCACAACGGATGCGGCCAATGCGAAGCAGAACACGCGCCAGTCGGCGCGGAGGTTCCCGAGTTCGCTGACGTTCGCTCCACCCATGCCCGCCAGCCAACTTACTGCCCACAGGCCGATACCGAGCCCGGCTGCGCCGCCTAACAACGCCAGCAGCATGGTTTCGGCAATGGCTTGCCGGACCAGACGCCCGCAGCCAGCGCCCAGGGCAGCGCGTAGCGCCATCTCCCGCCGGTGCACCGTACCTCGCGCCAGCAGCATGTTGGCGACGTTCGCGCAGGCAATCAGAATGACAAACAACGTAGCCGCAGACAATAGCACCAGCCTCCCGCGCATGTCGCCGACTAGGTACTCGCGCAGCGGCACTATGACAGTGGCATAATTCTTGCTCGACTCTGGGAAGAGACGAGCGCGAACTTCGGCGCCGGCCGTCAATACGGCCTGGGCCTGCGCAACGCTCACGCCGGGTTTCAGCCGCGCAATCACCTCCATGTTGCGAGAGCCGCGGAAACCATCGTAAGACTGCGAGTCAATTGGGTCTGGCACCCATGCCTCCTCACCCGCCATCGGTGGGAACGAGGGTGGCATGACTCCAGCTACGGTAGAAACCGCGCCATTCAACATGATAGGCCTGCCGCAAATCGTTCGGTCGGCTCCAAGCCGCCGCTGCCAAAGAGAGTGGCTCAAAACCACGACATTGGTCCTTCCCAGCCGATCCTCGCCGGGCAGAAATCCGCGACCGAGCTCCGGCGCAACGCCAAGCGTCGAAAAGAAATTCGCCGTGACCCGGCCCGCAACAATTTCTTCCGGCTCGCCGCCTCCCGTCAGCACTACGCGCGCCGGGAAGGAGCTGTAAGCGCCCACATCCTCAAACAGGTCTGTTTGCGCCTGCCATTCTCTCAGCACTGGAACAGAGGTGGAAATTAGCTCCTTGTGGTCGGGTTGGAGCGAGCGAAACTTGGCCCCTTCCGCGCTCAGGTTCTTTTCCCAAATGGTGATCATGCGGTCTGCGTTCCCAAAAGGCAGCGGTCGCAGGAGTACTGCGTTGACAGCCGTGAAGATGGCCGTGTTCGCCCCGATGCCGAGGGCAAGCGTAATGACAGCGACAGCCGCAAAGCCTGGGGCGTGGCGGAGTTGGCGCAACCCGTAACTCAGGTCCTGCACGAGATCGCGCAACAGGCGGACTGCCAGGACATCTCGGCATTCTTCCATGGTTTGCTCCAGCCCGCCCAACGCGATAAGCGCTTGTCGCCGGGCTTCTTCGTGATTCATGCCCTGACGGAAATTCTGCTCAATCTCCATTTGCAGATGAAACTCCAGCTCGCCGTCAAGAGTGGCCTCCGACTTCGTCCGGCGGTTGAAATGCACGATCCGCCAGAGAAATGCTCGAATCGATGCCAGCATCAATTCCTCCTACTACGCGCCTTCAAGCACCCGGTTTATGATCGCCATCATGCGTTCCCAGCTCTCCGTTTCCTCGCGGAGCTGTTTGCGGCCTGCCTTGGTGATGGAATAGAATCGCGCCCTGCGATTCTGGTCCGATATGCCCCACTCCGCGTCAATCCAGCCGCGTTGCTCCAGGCGCAGGAGTGCCGGGTAGATTGTGCCCTGGGTCAACTGAAGGGCATTGTCGGACACCTGCTGGATTCGACGCGATACGCCCCAGCCGTGCATAGGTCCTATGGTTTCCAAGGTCTTGAGCACGAGGAGGTCGAGAGTGCCCTGCAATACTTCGGATTTAGGTTGCGTCATCGCTCACTCCTGTAGACGGTCGTAAGCACACCTTAAGACTCTGGCGCGCAACTGTCAACAAGAAAACAGTCGAACATCATCGCCGTTTACTCGAATGTCAGGATGGACAGAGAGGCCGTCTCGCAACCTGGTGCAGGCGTCGGAATCCGGCCATAATGAAAAGACATCACTTCAATAGTTCACTGATGATCATTTCTATGCGGCGCTCGTCGGATCCAAATCCTCCTTCCATCCGGTATCGCATGTTGCCTTGACGATCAATGAAAATGCTGGTTGGATAGCCCGTGACATTGTAGAGCTTTGATACGCCGTCATCGTAGAGGACCGGGAAATTGAATTGGTGCTCCTTGGCAAATTGCGCGACCTTGCCCCGGTCGCCGGGATCGTCGCCGGAGATGGCCAGAATCTCGAATCCCTGGTCTTTGTAGCTTTCGTACATCTTGAGGAAGAGCGGCATCTCACTCACACAAGGCCCACACCAGGTGGCCCAGAAATTGATCAGGACAATCTTCCCTTTGAGGTCGGACAGGCGGTACTTCCTGCCATTAACCGCCTCAAGTTGAAAATCTACCGCCGGTTTGCTTGTGAACTCCTTCCGCACGGTTACCGCCAGTTTATCGGTGATTTCCGCTTCGAGCCTCCGTGCTTCCTCCGCTCGGCCAAGCTGCTTGAGTGCTTCAGCGAGATGGATGAGATTGGTCTCATTGCGATTTATCTCAACCGACTGGCGGAGCTTTCCTTCGGCTTCCTTCCCATTCCCCAGCTTGAAAAGCACCCATCCATTGGCGTCCAATGCGAGCGATCGTTGGCGCTGATAGTTCTCTTGTTGCTTTTCCAATGAGAACCTGGATTCAAAATCATCTGCAGAAATGTCAGGAGGGCACTTCATTGGGTGAAGTTCTGCGAGGGCGAGATCTGCCCGTCGTGCATAGTCCAACGCTTTGGATAAATCAGCTTTATTGTCTGTCAGCACCAATGCAATCATGGCCGAAGGCGCCGGATCATTGGCGTCTATCGCGCGAATCTGGTCGTTATATTTGATCATGGCCGCTGCATCACCGGCGTTCCGGGCAGTTCCGAAAAGAATGTAGTTAATCAGTTTCTTCAGACCTGGATTTGGACGAAGTGCGAGGATGCCTTCCAACTGGCTTGCGGTCTTCCGCCAGTCGGCGTTGCGCCTGAGCACAGTCTCTTTGACTCTTTGATAAATTGCGAACTGGTGGTTCGCCGCTAGAATCGCATAAGGGATGCCGCTGGTATTCGTTTCCACAATGCTGATGGCCTTGCCGCGTTCGGGATACCAGGAAGGATCGAGCTTACGGATCTCGGCGGCTACCGCATTGGCATTGGAAGCGTCTGTCAGCAGGGTGACGTACGCTTGATAGATAGATGTTAAGAGGTCAATGTCCCTGCTTCCACGGGACAGTTGCGCCAACTCGCCTTGTAGTGCGTCTTTGGCAGCTACTGAGGCTTTGGCCTTGGTCAGGCGCAAGCGCCATAATTGGAGGAGCCCGGCAGCGCGTAACTCCGGCTGCGCGGTCATCTTCCCCGCCGTCTGAATCGCGTCGTCGATCCTCCCCAGAGCCTCCTGAAAGGAGATCGATGTCTTGTAGAAAGACTCAACATGCGGATTCATCTCAGTGGCCTTGTCAAGCTCGGCCAGGACCTGATCTCCCTTGCCGTCGAGTGTGTCGTTGATGGTAAGCCATGATCGGCCCAATGTCAGGATTGCGTTCGCATAGTGCCCCCAAGACCAATTTGGCGCCAGCGATGCGGCCTTCGTCAACCACGGCAGCTCGTTCTTGCCTCTCATTTCCAACGCCAGCGCCGTCGGATAGATAGGATTATCCGGTTCTCTTCCCATCAGAGCTTCGTACTCTGCTTTTGCGGCATCCTTCCTCGCTTGAAAATTGATCCTGATCTGTAAGTAGGCACGATGTGCCTCAAGCGAGGTCGGAGCTGCATCAATCGCCTTCCTGAGTGTCGCAATCGCTTCATCAATGCGGTCGCGGCCGGCGAGGTCCATGCCACGCTTGATCAGGTCGCGCGCGGCTTGTGGTACAGGGTCATCAAGATGCCGCCCGAGGTCAGCGGTCTGGGTGGCGATTCCTGTCGTCAACACACACGTCAACCATAGTGCTATGAAAACGGGTCTCATAGTCGCCAATCTCCTTAATCTAAGATGTTTTGCGCCGGATGGTTGAGCGCAATTATCGGATGCTGATCCATCCCCTGGAGAAATCCATCTGTCCGAAAAAGGTCAGGCTGCCGAATTCCTTGATCGGCACGCCCTCCGCAACTGCCGGGACGAACTTCCATTTCCGGGCGGCCTCGACCGCCCTCTCTTCAGCCAGCTGATCCCTGTTTCCGGCGACCGCGCGCGCCCGGATCACGTTGCCGGATTCGTCGATTAATACAGAAACCAGGACCGCATTGGAATTCTGCTCGCCTATGCCGCCGCCGGGGTAGGCAGGGGCGGCGCGTTCAGTGGCAGAGGAAATGAGCTCTGCCTCGGACTTCTTCAGAATCGGCTCTTCCACTTCACCACTGGCGGTCTTTGACACAAGGATCGTGCCTCCTCCGGGGTTATTCACGACTATCCGTGGGGGCAGATTCTCCGACTGAGCTCGGGCGTCACCCTCGAATTGCACTTCGAGAACTTGTAGGAGTCCCGCATTAGGCGCGTGCCAATCCGGCTGGTGGCCTTGCTGCCAATCGAGATTTGCCAGGTAAGATTGGCGAGGCTCAATCTTCACTCCGTAGATATGGAACACTCTCTCGAACGGCAGGTACCCATGTGCAAGGCGCATTCTAAATCCTGCTATGCGGCGGCTTGTGTTGTTCAGCAGAGCCACACTTGCCTGGATTCGACCATTATCAATTGTCGTGAAGCCCGCGCAAGAGATCAGCAGCGGCCCTTCGGCCTGGTTGTCAGCTCGGATCGGTATCCCCCCAATCGACCTGGCGGCATTTCCCGAAGAAGGGATTGCAGGGTCAAAAACCGCTGCAGGCAGGAACGCAGTTCCTATGAATCCGCTCAGCAAGGCAACCACCCCGAATGTCGAACGTGTGAGGCTCAAATGCGGCGATTCCTTCAACAAGCGAGATACACGATTTTCCAAGCGGCTTCTGCTTCCAGCGTGGGGAGCCGCCTGACTGAAGGATGAGCATCTGCTATTCTGCGGCCATTGCGCGATGGAAATGAGGACGGCAGCATAGTCCAAAGTTACTTGGTCCGACTCGCCCTTGATTGGCGTCCCTGCGATGGCCGCCTGATCGGCGGCAGCCTCTCGCTCCATTTGAATAAGGTGCTGTAGGTACCATAGCGGCACACTTGGCCACAGCGCAGCCCGCAGCAGCCGCAACAGAGAGTTGATCTGCGGATCGCGCCAGCGTGCATGGCATGATTCGTGCAGCGTGATTTGACGTAATGCCGCGGGCGTCGTGCCGCCAAAAATCCGCACCGGCAGAATGACGGCGGCACGCAGCCATCCCACTGCGCATGGTCCAATGTGCGGGTCAATGTAAAGACGGGTCCATGCCGGAAAGCTCAACTGCTCCCGCAACGCCGCAGGGGCATCCATCCACCCATGCCTTGCGCGTGCCATCTGAAGATGTCCCATAAGTTCCCGGCACATGAGCAAGAGAGAGAGAGGCCGAGCCATAACCAGAACAAGCATGGTGCGGCTGCAGACTGAGAAAATCGATAAATAGATGCCTTCAAGCGCTCGCTTAAGCCAGACATGCCCGGCTGGGCCGATGAATCCGACTGAGGATAGAGTCCCTGCGCCGCGTGAGCCGGCAGCCTGCCAATTGCATCTCCTTGAATCACGACCGGGAAGCTGAAAGGCTGCATGGTGGCAGGCATTCCCAGGGTGACAAGGACCGGAATTATGGAAGCAGCAACAAAAACTGCTAGCGAGATCAGGTATCTCAACCTCGGCAGGCCGATCGGAATGAACCGGAATGCCAATGCCACTCCGGCAGCCAAAGAGGCCCCGAACAGCGTCAGATTGATCAGGAGGCAGATGGCCACCGAAATCGGGGAAGAGGTCGAGTTCATTTCTGGGGCTCCTTGCGATTCTTTTCGACCATGGCTCGTATGCGTTGAAGCTGCTTTTGTGTGAGATGCCGTTCGACCAAATGAGTGGCGAGATCTTCCACCGAACCACGGAAAAACCGATCTGCCAGGCGTTGGATGGCACCCGTCACTGCCGCGGGTTCTTGAAACAGCGGCTGATAGCGGTGCGCACGATCGGAAGAGTCACGCGCGACACGGCCCTTTCCTTCAAGTCGATTCAGAATCGTTTGTACGGTGGTGTAGGCGAGTTCATGCCCCTTTTCGTGCAGCTCCTCTTGCACCTCCGTTACCGTCGCGGAACCAAGCCGCCACAGCGCCTGAAGGACATCAAGTTCTCGTTCGCCGAACGTGCCCTTCGGCCTTTCTTTCATGATCTTCTTGCGTTCCTCCAGATTTGTCGGTATGTGTCCTACGCGTGTAGGACACAAGATATACCAGACCCAAGGACATGTCAACAAGAGCTTTTCAATGAGAGATTCTTGGTCGAGGGTCGCGCCAGATCTTATTGATGAAGCGATCGACTAAAATGCGGGGATGGGATTTTCCCCATCGCACCTGAGTGCGGCTACGCCGACTTCGTTACCCCCCAGTAACGCCTAATGCGTCAGGTGTTCAAGAGTCAGTCAGGGGTTTGGTACTGCGGTCGTATGGGAAGCAGATGCGACTTTCTGTGCTTTCGCGGAAGAGATGTGATCAATCAACCAGTTGCGGCGTTGATGCCGATTCCAACCGGCCCGGGCCGCGAAGCGGCGCGCCTCCCCCCGTCGAATACTCTTCAGGATCTGGTCCTCGATCCTCGCCAGTTCTGCCTCCCAGTCTTCTATCCGTTTGGCGCTAACACGTCTCATGCTCGTGCTCCCTGAGATTCTTCGGCTTCATGCTCTCCACGATTCGCTCGCTCTGCTATTGCTTCCATTGCGGGCTCGTGACATACCTCCTGTTTCAGGACAGCGCAAACGCGTTCCGCAAGCTCCGCGGAGATCCAGCGCAGGTTGATTTCCACTTCGTTCGAGTACTCGCTGACTTTGATGTCTGCGTAGCCGTTCCTCAGGTTGCGGGGATGAATCTGGAAATCGGAGCCGGCTCCATTGTTTTGTGAGACCTGGCAGCCGAGGATGCCGGCGAGGTTGTTGGCGATGCGTTCTGCCTCCATCCGTTGCTCATGACGCTCCGCAATGTCGTCAGAGGCTTTCTGAAATGCCACGCGATAGTTGGGGAGCAGCCGCCGCTCGATATCCTTGGCGACCGCTTTAGCCGGTCGATTCGGCGCGACTGTGATCCTGAGGTTGTCGGGCCAGTTCACGCTGAAATGTTTGCCGTTTTTCTGTTGGGGCCTGCTCCCCATGATTGTGATTCGGCTGTGATCCCAGTAGCCGTTGTTCAGATAAAGCTTCATCCCATCGGGGCCATCGATATCCGCGCTGTCCCGTCTATCCGCTTCCCGTTCGCGGTACGTCCAGCCCAACTCAGCCGCGATCGCTTTTGCAAATGACTGAAACTCCTCTGCTGGTAATGACATGACTCCTCCCTAGAAAAGCCCCTTGTCTTCAAACATCGGCGCCGATTTTTGCGGCCGCCGCTTTCGATCCAAACCAAGCATGGTTCGTTTGCTCTGATTTGGGGTTTCGGGCGCACGGAGCACCCGGTTGACGACCTCGCTGCGTACCATTTCGCGCTGCCGGGTCTGTGCTTCGGTCATCTCGCGTGCCAATTCGTCGATTCTCAAAATGGCTCCTCCATTTCAACCGGATCGAAGCATCCCTCCGCCCGGGTCAGGTTCTCGATTTGCTGCCGGAGCGCCTCGTTCTCTATCAGCAGTTCGTTGATGCGCAGTTCCAGGTAGTCTTCGTTCGTCATCTGCACTTCTTGCGGTTCCTGAGACCAGTTGACCTTCTTCTGGTCTTTCAGGTACTCGAGCAGGCTGTCGGCGTCCTCCACCGGATAGCCGTACCCGGCAAGTTCCGTGGCGATCGAGTCGACGCTGTTCGTGCTGGCGTGCCGAAAGATGCGCCGCCGGATACTGGCCGGCAAAAACTCATAAAACTCCGTCCACCAGCCCGCCCTTCGGAGCTTGCGCGGATTGATGCCGCCGAGATACTGAATCGCGCACAGGATGTTCTTGTATGGATTAGGCAGAAACGGTTTCTTCTTGCCGGGCGACTTCAATAGTCTCGGCGTTGGCGGCGCCGGTACAATAGGCACAAACTCCGTCGGGACCCCCAACTTTCGAGCCTTCACCACGCAACAGCGGCAGAGCGGATATTGGTTTAAACCGGCTGGCCCGGTCCCGGTTCCAGGTATGTTGTCGCAGAGCGTCTTCGCGCCGCCGGTCGCGATCATGTGAGCCATCGATCGCTGCTTCTTCCGGTTCCACGAAATCAACTGCACTTGCATTGCTCGCTCCGGTCTCAGTGATCGCCTGCCGGCCCCATTCGGTAGCCTTCGCTCGTAACCACGTAGGTCATCGTTCGCGTGTCCAGACACACCCGGGGAAGCGTGGCCGTGCAATATTCGATGGCTGCGCAGGCGCCCAGCACGGCTTCGCCTGGCATCGATGCCGCGATCGGGCCCCTCCAGTCTTGCGGGTTCGCCAGCTTGTTGAAGACTTTGCGGAGGTCCGACACCCGGAAACCTTTGTAGACGGTCCGATCTTCCCAAGCCCGGCCATATGGGCACTCGCTCCTGTGTTCGGGATCTGGCAGGCCGCACCACCCACAAGTTTCCAGTTCGAAGGGCATCGCATTCTCTCCTCACACGGCCAATGCATTGTCAACCGTTACAGATTCAAAAAAAGCGCAGCTCGGGAAGTGATCGCCGCCCACGCAGCCACATTCTTCGCAGGCTGATTCCTGGGCGCAGACCGGGCACAGATGGCCGGTGGCATCAATTGAGACGGCGCAGTGCTCGCACACCCGGGCGCCGCACTGTTCACACCGCACCCATGCGTAATCTGTGTCCTCGCAAAACGGGCAATACGCCGGGAGTTGGCCGGCCTCGATTGCCGCCTCGTGCCTGTCAATCTCAATGTCGATCCTGGTCATCATCTCTTCGACTCCATCGTTGAGTGGATCCCCAGTGTCTGATTGACTGGCAGAGAGGTCTGGACTCGATCTCCACGAACATCGACGCGTCCCACGTTATTTCCGTTGATGTCGTGCAATGCCTGCGTGAGCCCGGGCGAGAAGTGCGGATGGCATTCGATCCTGCCAGCCAGATCCCGGAGAATCCGGGCTGCCTCGTGACTCTCGGACCCAGGGCCATCCTCAGTAAAGGCAGCGTTACTCATTTCAACCTCGATCGTCATTCTCATTTGCGCTCACTCCCCATGCCCGAGCAATCCAGCATCGGCAAAACTGAAGTAATCGGACTCGCCGATGATGATGTGATCCAAGAGCCGAATGCCCAGCAGTTTGAATGCCTGCGCCAGCCTTTCGGTGCACTGCCGATCTTCGATAGAGGGAGTTGCATCCCCACTCGGATGGTTGTGGATCCCGATGACTGCCGCTGCGTTGTGGACCACTGCCGGTTTGGCTGCCTCCCTGGGGTGCACGACCGAGGTGCTTATCGAGCCGACCGATACGGTGTTCATGCCGATCAGCTTGTTTTTCGAATCGAGCATGAGAACGATGAAGTGCTCCCGATCCAAATCCCGCGTGAGCGGTCGCATGATCTCAAAGACTTCTCGCGAATTGCTGAACCTCTGGTGCGGAGAAGCAACCGAGCCTTCACGTACCAAGGAGACTCTGTAACAAGGAATGCGGTACTGCCTCAGAACCTCGGCTTTGGCGTCCATAATCTCCCCTGAATGTTTGTTTGGAATTTCTGATTGTTCATGCCCTCATTCTAACGATATATCAATGCATTGTCAATCGATTGTGTCGGGACTTGTCGTTATTTGCTGATTTTTGGAGCCGCAGTGGCGGGGAAAACCAACAAGGATATCTTTAGCGTCTCTGCGAACGAGGTTTTCCCCAGTAACCCCGGATCTTAGACGAAATTTCTCATCCGATAACGGCCTTGTTTGCCTGTGGTGGCTTGTGACTGCCGATGGTTTGGCTCTTTGGAAGCTACGGTCGCCGGCGACTGCGCTCCTCACTATCTAAGAAATTTTGGCAAATGTCTGCAAGTGTTGATTCTGCGGCAGCCAACGGTCGCATTTGCAACGCGGGCCTACTGATTACGAACTGTCTTTCGGCCCAATAAAATCCATAAGATACGCGGTTCTAATGATCCGGGCCCTTGAAGGCCGGTACGACTCCGGCGCAAGGGCGAGTCCCGGTGATGACGCCAGAACCGTGTTCGACAAAATCCGTAAAGAACGGGAGGAAAGGAATCATGGATCTGATCGCGTGGCTTGAGGATCTGGCGGCCGCCTACAGGATCGAGCCGTCGGAAGTGACGACCAGGCGGTATCTGAAATCGCTCGAACGCTGGCGGCTGAATCCAGAGCACTGGAAGCAGCTTTCCGATCGTGCCGTCCTGAGGTTCTCGCGATTCCCGAATATCGCGGAGCTTTACGAGATCGCTTGCGAGTTGCAGCACCAAGCTCAGGTCACCGCCAATTCGGAATGGATTGCGAAAATGCGTGCCGAATGGGATCGGAACCAAGCTTATGAGGAGTCTAACGATCCGGATCGGTCAGGACTGAGAGCCATTCCATGAAACCAGGGGACCATGTAATTTGGCTGCACTCTCCCGCGCGTTCTTTCCTGACCGGCTGGGTCTATCGCAGGCGCATCAGAATCAGGGTCCGACTGAAAGGCCGTGAAAAACTTCTCAATGTGCGTCAGGATAACGTCATCTCGGATGAGGACGGTTGAACAGCTTCAAAGGCTCCACTGACTGTACCGTAGAGATGCGCTGTGATCGCATTTCTGGATAAGATCTCCCCTGAGAGGAGGAAATCCCAAGATGCATACTGCCATTCGGCGGCGACCAGTGGCTGAGCCGCCCGAGGTGCAATAATCCGTTCCATGTCAGGTGTCGACTTACACCAAGGTCTCGTTCCTACCGAGTATTTCGATGTCCGTTCCTACTGAACCTCAGGATGGTGCGCAACGGCAAGACCTTTTCCTCTACCATATCCTGCAGGAACAATCTGACTCTACCCCGATAAAATCTTTCAATCAGTTGCTTTGCCAGTCCCGCGCCAATTCCAAGCGGCCTGATGGTTGTTTCATAAACATAGGGCTTGACACTTGGCTGATGCCGTACGTAGCCGCGCTTTTCAAGCCTGCGCAAAATGGTTCGAACGCTTGAGTAACTTAAAGGGTGATTCGAAACCAATGCGTTTTGCACTTGGCGACCAGTTGCAGAACCGTGTTTCCAGATGAGCCTAAGCATCTCCAGCTGCAATTGGGAAGGTGAGTTGCTTTTCATCTCAATTCTCTTGCATGTCCCTGGCACTAACCTATGCGTTGCTAACGATATACATGAATGCTATTTTCTAACGTACACCTGTTTGGTTGGCTGAACACCTTGCCCGAGACTCTCTGATACATTCAGACTCTTGCCATCCGCGGAGAGCGAGTAGGTGAACGAGTGTGGCACTGATTTACTCGCCATAGAGCGAGTTCCATCAATGATTAGCTCGTTTCCGATCCACCTGGCCGTGTATTTATATGTCCCGAAGCCCGAAGAGGACACCGTATGCTCGCCACCGTCCAATTCAAATTGGTAATTCGATTCGATTTGTTTGCCTGCGACCTCGATTCTGCGAAGAATATTCAGTTGTCTGCTCGTGTGCCGAATGACAAGTGTTATTTCAGTGTTCCCCGAAGCGCTTTTGGCTCCGCTTTTTATCGGATTACAAACCCAAGTGCCGCTGAAATCGGGCGATGCAAATACAATTGCAAATACTCCTGTGATTATTGCATTAGAAAATGCAGCTCTCATTGTTCCCCCTTAAAAGCAACGCGACTGCAGCTACAAATCACGCAGGGCCTTAATTGGATCCACCTTCGAAGCACGCCTCGCTGGAATGTAGCTGGCAATCAAGATGATAAATCCCATTGCGACAATGACAACGGCAGAGACAGTTAACTGAATTACAGGGATGGGCATAATTATACTCGAGGCGATTCGTGAAGCTGCGATGGCGAGAATGATGCCCAAAATCGCTCCTATTGCCCCCACCTTAGCTCCCTCGGTTACTACGAGCTTCATTATTGTGATTTCCTCTGCTCCCAGCGCGAAGCGAATCCCAAATTCCTTTGTTCGTTGTGCCACGGAATAACTAATAACACCATAAATCCCGACGGTTGCAAGCAACAAGGCGAATAGTGCGGATAATGTGAGGATAGCCGTGATCATGCGTCGCGGGTATAGAAGTTCACCGACTGCATCCCTCATGCTGGCGATGTTCTTGATCTCAACATTGACGCCTGCACTGCTTATGGTTTTCTTTACCTGCCTGTCGATAACTAGAGGATTCTCCTGTCCGCGTACGATCAATGAAACAAAGGGAAGCGGATTTTGGTCAAATGCGAAATAAGCAATCGGATTTGGACCGCCTTCAGAGAGCGCGGGCCTTACGTCCCGGACAACACCTATGACCTCAAACCATTTTCCGGAAGATTGTTTTGACAGCGGATTGAAGGATGCAATGTATTTCCCGACTGGATTCTGGCCGGGCCAGAGAGCTCGTCCCAGACTCTCGCTCACAATCGCCACAGGAGGAGAAGAATTCATATCTCGATCTTCAAAGTAACGTCCCCTGAGCGAATGAATCCCGGTAATCCGGAAATATTGACTCGAGACGGATGTCTCGTCTATTGAAAAGCCTTGCGAATTGCCGGCCAGGAATTGATCTTTATCTATAATAGTGCTCCTTCTCATACCAGAAAGGAATGGCGAGCGGGTCGTCAAACAAAAGCTGTCGACACTACGCAACGATTGCATGCTGGTAAGGATGCGCTGACAGGTAAGACGCGATTGATCCTCCGGAGGGATTTCGCCTCCACGCCGAACCGGAATTGAGGAAACAAGCGCATCGGAAATAGAGAGATCAACGACAGTTAAGTTGTTGGAGGTATAACCGGGATCGGCAAATTCCGATCTTAATAAGACTGCAATGAATCCGGCAGCCATAAGCAGCAAGACGAGCGAAGAGCTGATCTGGGGGATAACAATCCAGTAGCGAAGGCTTGATCTCTCGTGGGCGGAGGGGGATGCAGTCCCTCCGGAAATCTCTCGCATCAGGTCGATTCTGGAAGCCCGTCGTGCCGGCCCCAGACCAACTAATATTCCAGTAACGATGCAGAGCAAGAATGTGAAGAAAAAGACGCGAACGTCCATCGACACATCCAAGAAAACCTGTCGAGCGCTAAATCGGGCAGGAGTATTCGCGACGTACAAACCAATCAAAAGACGGGCTAGTCCCATGGCGAATGCGCCACCGAGGAGGACAAGCAAGACACTCTCCGTTAGAAGTTGCTGGACAATCCGCCATCTTGGAGCGCCAAGCGCCAATCGAGCTGCTATTTCTCTTTTACGGGAGACGCCACGTGCCATCAGGACACCGGCGAGATTTGCGATGGCAGTCAGCAGAACAATGCCTGTAACAATGAGTAGGGCTGCCGCGAGCTTGGCGGGCACAATTGCTCCAGTTCGGTCGAATGGAAGTCGAAGCCTGCTAGATGGGAGCAGGAGCAAGCTGGATGCTTTTGATGTCGGATTCCGAGTGACAAACAGCGTAGCAGTAATTGCTTGTGCTTCCTTGATAGTCTCGCCCGGTTTTAATCTCCCAATCGGATATGCAGGACATTGGTTGAGGGGGTATCCCATGAGCTTAGCCCAGGAGGCAATTGGAATCCAAAACTGAGTGGGGCTCCACGGTGCTGATATGCCCTTGAATCCAGCTCGCGCGACGCCAATGATGGTGAACTGGCCGCCATTGAGAGTGATGGCCTTGCCTATGGCATCGTTGGTGTTGGCAAATAGTCGGTTACATAGATCGTGTCCTATAACGATTTCGGTTTGATCGTTTGCCTCGGCCCCCTTCCCGATAAAACCTCGCCCGATCAAGGGTTCTATCCCCAGCATCGAAAAATAGTTAGACGTGACCAACTCACCTATGAGCTGCGTGGTTTCTCCGTTAGCCGTGAATTTTGCCGACACCGGGGCGTGTGCAAGCATTTCGACGAAAGCTGGATTGTTTTCTTGGAACATCAGATAGGAATCATAGGAAAAGAGAGCGTTGGATTGAGATGGGTATAGGTATGCCAGCTCTTCCGGCGCAGATACGGGCAACGGTCGGAACAGGACAACATCTACGATGCTGAAGACCGTTGTGTTGATGCCGATCCCCAATGCGATCAATAAGGAGGCAGCCAAGGTGAAACCAGGATTCTTGCGCAGTATTCGCAGGCCATAGCGCATATCTTGGCAGAGTACATCGAGCCATCTTATTGACGTGGTTTCACGGTATGCTTCCTTGGTTTGTTCGATGCCACCCAGTGCCAGCAATGCGGCCCGCTTCGCCTGCTCCGGGCTCATACCGTTTCGGAGGTTCTCCTTGGTCTCCATCTGTAGATGGAATTCAAGCTCGGCATCAAGAGTAACCTGTGATTTTGAGCGACGTGTAAGATGCGCGAGTCGCCAGAAGAACGCTCGGATTGATGCCAGCATTTTTCCTCCCACTATGCGCCTTCAAGTACACGATTGATGATCGCCATCATGCGTTCCCAGCTCGCGGTTTCCTCGCGAAGCTGCCGGCGTCCCGCCTTGGTGATGGTGTAGAACCGTACCTTCCGATTGTTTTCCGAGGTGCCCCATTCGGCGAGAATCCAGCCGCGCTGCTCCAGACGCAACAGCGCAGGATAGATGGTCCCCTGGGATAACTGGAGCGCGTCCTCCGATACCCGTTGGATGCGCCTCGCCACACCCCACCCGTGCATAGGCCCCAAAGATTCGAGAGTCTTCAGCACGAGCAGATCCAGCGTGCCTTGCAGAACTTCGGATTTTGATTGGGTCATAGGCTCTCCTGTCGATGGTCGCAAATTCATCTTAAATCCATACCGGCTGGCCTGTCAACGAAAATCCGAAATTTACCGGGCATGATTGAGTGTGTACCGACGGTACGAAATGAAAAACTGGTACAGATAGCCTTGACAGATTTCAGAGAGAACAAATAGGCTTTCCGGTGTAGTAGATCAGAGTCATATTGGACTGCTGCGCTTACATCGAATCAATTCTGACGCGAGCGGGCTGGAGCTCCCAAAACAACCAGCAGCTGATTGGCGAAGCTTTGTCTGACGAATTCGACCGCAAAATCCTCAATCCTCATGGCGTCGAGATCGATCTCCCCTTCTGGGTATACAAGCGGCTTAAGAAACTGCGCCTCCTCGAGCACGATCCCGCAACCGGGATGCGACGCATTCAGGAGCGCGTGTTTGGACTGATGGATTCTGGGAGGGCCCCGACTTCCGGCCTGACCGTCGCTTGCGCGCTTTCGATCCCGGTTTCCAGCGGGCAGGCTCCAACGAGAGCGGCTACGCGAGCGCGTTCCTCAACGCGCTTGGTCGCGATTGTTCCGGCCTCGTCAATCCCGCCGTTGAAAGCACTCACAACTTCGAATCCGACCTCGATCATTCGCGGCTGTCCGACGAATAAAGGCGTGCACAGGTGGACGAGGTGATTCAGGCCGTGAAGGCAAGGAGGCGGAAGAACGTGGCGTGACCACTGATTGGAAGGCAGTCTATCGGCAGGAGGGCCTGGCCATTCCGCTCGAGCACTATGTTGACACTCGCTCTGCTGGACGCGACAGGGGAACCGCAGGCGCGATGGCCTGCGGGTCTTGCTGCGGTGGTTTGGTGCGGGTTGTTGGTGGGAATTATTGCAATTGGTCAGTTTGTTTCTGGAACCTCCTTTCGATCATGACTGTAATTGCCTGCTCTGCGGACGCCCGAGCACTCGATTCTGCCAGCCCGCCTGAATCCTCAGCTTACGTAGGCTACTTCGAGTCGCTTATAGCCCCACTGGAGGACGAGCGCAGAGTTGTGCCCGGGGATGATTTCGCGGGATTCGCCAAATTCGCCACAGTAGATTCCGGCCACGACATCCGCCGCGTCCTCGCCCAGGTGCTTCTGGATGATCTCGATCGTCTGGCCGATGCCGATTCCCAGCGTCGGATTCGTGCGGGTCAGGTCGAATAACTCACAATTGATCTGCCTTCTTGTTCGTGCGTCCATTTTGGTCGCCATCCCTATCTTCGACCGCAGTAGGGGCAGAACCGCTCTTTCCGTGACGCCTCTTCTGCATCTTTCGCGAACCTGCCATTGCTGAGCATGTATGGGCCGTAGATCAGACCGGCCCGCCGGTCCTCGCGGAATCCACTGATACATTCAGGGTGGCAAAGTAACCGTCTGCCATGAATCTGATATCGTCGTAAGCGACTTAGTGCGGCCATCACTGCACCCCCCTAAATGCTGTTGTAAAGCAAACCGAGAAGGGCCTTAAGGGCTGCCGGCTCCCCTTTGATGATTAGGGGGGCGCTGTCGCCCTGTCTCTTGGAGTAGAAGCAGATGTCAGCGTACTTCCCATCCTCGGTGGCAAAGGTCACGGCGCGTGCCACCTTGAAGTATCCGTTGCGGCCCTTTGCCTCGATCTCCGTGACTGGATCAATTGCGCGAATCATTGACCTTCCCTCCTGTCGTGAACCGGGATCGGTGCCACTGCCGGAAATCGCGAGTCCGACGACCAAACCCAATTGCCGCCGAACATCCATTGATGCTCGAATATGGGAATCTTCCCGTTCGCCACATGCCTGCCGCTGACTTCCTCAAAACCGATGGCTGCTTCCGGCGATGCCTTGAAGTGCCCACACCACGGATAGACGTACAGGACAGGGAGGTCTGGACTGGCTTCAGCCAATTCCGGAATCCCGGCGCCGACCAGGACCGCCTCCTTGATCCGCGAGGTCACGCCATGGTTCGTGCAGTCGCAGCCGTCGCTGTCCTTTAGGATTGAAACCAACATTCCTCTTGGCATCATGCCCCTCGTTATTTCGCTGCTTTCAGTTCGGCTTGCATCTCGCCGACCGCCTTGTTCACTGCTTCCCACTCCGCGAACGTCAGCCTGCCCTGTTTCACGTACTGGGTCTCGCCGTTGTTGAGCTTCACCGTCCGCGAGATTTGGATCTTGGGCTCGCCGCCGTTGTACCGCTGGATGCACACGATCAGGGTGTTCGTCCCGTCATTGAGCGCCACCCTGCTCGCAACCGTAATGTCCTTCTTCACGTCGTATGCCATGTGAGTCTCCATAACTGTCTGCCGCTCCGGCCAGGGGCGCGTTTTACGCTGCCGTGCAAAAATAGAATTGGTCCAGGGCCACCGAGTCGTTTCCGCGGCTGAGTTCGATGCGGATCAGGCCGTCCATGGCTTCCGCGAACTGCCTGAAACTGAGGTGCAAGGACCGCAGAACCGACCGGAAGCGCCGGACAGTCTGAAACGCCGCCACCTCGCAGTCCATCCTCTCGATCATGTCAGCCTCTGCCACCATCAGCCTGTCAATCGCCTTGCGGGCCGCCCGAACCTTCTGATCCACCGTCATCTGCTGCGCCTGGGTGTTTTTCATTGTCTTTTTCTCCTGATTTTATGATCTAATTCTATCGGATTGCCAATGCATTGTCAATCTAATAAAGCAAGAGAAATCAGGCCTTGTCGTTTTTTTCTGCCCTCTCAAGTTCTTCTTCAGGCTCCAGCCCATGGGCTCTTAGTTGAAATGCGATGGCATCCAGGGTCTCGATTTCCCATTCCTTGTGCGGATTCCAGGCTTCGACATCTTCGCCCAGTCCCTCAGAATAGGTGATGTCCAGATACAGGATCTCCTGCACCGCACTCAAAATCTCTCTAAGTTCTTCAGTCGTCAGATCCTCGATCTTTTTCATACCCCTCCTGGTATTCCTCTGGTTCCAGCAGTTCTTTTTTATCTGAAAGCGCCATATGCGCCATCCCACACGGGCGGAACTTCCGGCAGTTCCAGATGGCGGTTGCTCTCGCGAAACCTTATCCATAGCGCTCTGGCGTTCCCTTCGGCGGTCGGTGCGCACATTGGCAGGCTATCGTAAATAATGAGTGA
Organism: Terriglobia bacterium; assembly: GCA_020072565.1. Taxonomy (NCBI): domain Bacteria; kingdom Pseudomonadati; phylum Acidobacteriota; class Terriglobia; species Terriglobia bacterium. The sequence continues at coordinate 25,877 of JAIQGI010000043.1, read as the reverse complement.
CCACCTGCCAGTCTCGTCAATCGACAGATAGTGGCGGTGCTTCTGCTCAGTTTCTCTCATGGTCAATACTCCTCTGGTTTCATCACTGTCCATCCGTGCACTTCGTTCTCGATCAGCCACAATCCCGGCGGGAGTTTCCAAATGCCGCCCTCGTGCGATGCAAGCCGGAGCTTCGTACGCATGATCTTTTTCAGCTCCTCCATCGGCGTCGGAGCCTGTAATCCCGGGAAGGTGCTCTCGAAGGTGATGAAGGGCTGGAAGTCGTCCCACAGGCCACGGGTTATGCGATTGAGTGGCCGGCCTCGGAAGTCTAGACCCAGTTCGGAGATGTCCACGATGACGCCATCTTCGATCGCCTGGCAGTCGTCGTAGACGGAGATTACTTCCTCCCCTTCCCAATTGTCGTTGCTCATGCGATCCCTCCTTTGTGCGCTCGTTTGTCGTTGATCCCAGGAATCCGCATCGCCGCGCTTTTCGATGGGCGCTTTGTGCTTGCCATGGCTAGGGCGTTTAGCACGTTCTCAAGTTGCTCGTGGGCAACCGACATTACCCGGTAGGCCTCGCCAAGCTGTTGCTCCCTGGCAGCGTCGGGGTCGTAGGTCTCTTTGATTTCCCTGGCGATGAAGACTGCCAGCGAATCGCCGACCAGCAACTCGTCAATGGAACCCGTCTCCGCCTCGAAAGCCCTTGCTACGGCGCCGTCGTCGCTGTATGCCCGATCCGCGATCTCAATGATTTGTTTGAGTTTCATGCTCTGCTCCCTTCTGTCATCGATTCGTATACCTTGAGGATTTGCACGTCGGTGATGTGAGCGCCTGCATCCTTGAACGCATACGCCCAGTTCAGCGCAATTCTCGAAGAGTCGTCCAATTCGACGCCGGCCTGCAGCCACTCCTGGCGTAGATTAGATTTGCCTCCATCCACTGCCTCAGATTGACCTGTTTGCGTTCCATGCAAATCTCCGTGTTGGCCGTTTTCAGGCGGCATCGGTTTCGTAGAACCACTCTCCAAAATCGGCGCACACGGCAAACCCGGCGCGTTCAAGCGCTTCGACGCATGCCCTGACCGCCTCCATGTCCAGCAGCGCGCGCTCACTGTAGTAGTCGATGTCCGGCGGCAGGCAATCCTTGTCGGAGGTGAGCTTGAAGCGCCGGCCCTTCTTTTGATAACCGCAGTAGACTGTAATCACTGAAATCGGCCTCCATTTAATAAACCAGGTCCTTGCCAGGGTGCAGCTCGCGGATGATCTTGATGGCTCTCGAGCTGGCGACTTCATAGCGGGCGATTTCTCGGGGATCCCTGCACATAAACCACGGACTGCCATCCTTGCAGGCAATGCAGCCACAGGGCTCGACGACCCGGACAATCTGCGTTTCACCTTCGGCCAGGTTAGGAAAGCCGTTCATGCTGATAACCTCCTGCCCTGGTCCCAGAGTCAAGATCCGCAGGCTCCGGCTCCTCTGAGTAGACCTCGATGCCTTCTGACTTGTCGTTGCTGATCACCTCAAGGTGGCGAGCATCCTGGTAGAAGGTCGAGCGCCGGCACTCCTCGTCGCCGACCTCGTCCACCAGGTAGTGAGAGATCTCCTCACCGTATTCGGTATGTTCGACGCCGGGCACGGGGCTCACTCGATCGAACACCTCATTCAGGTCTGTGCTCTCGACTGCCTTTTTGATCGCGTCCTGATGTGACACGGCCTCAACGTCCGGCACCTTCACCCGGACAACCGCAAAAATGTGAACGTTGTATCTCATCGCGTACCTCCTGCCCCGCCGCCCGGAAGCTGGCGGGAGCGATCGATTGCTACAGCCCGAGAGCCATCGCTTCCTCAGCCGCCAACACCTCCGTGTACTCAGGAACAATTGGTTTCGGCTTGACCTCGGCCACTCTGGTGAGGATCGTCTGCTTGACGCCATGGTAAAGTTCGTGTTTCTTCACGGTTGCCTTCACCTTGTGCGTCATCCCCATCTGGAACCAATCCGGGCGGCCGGAAGCAAACCACGTGGCCACGTTGCCGTTCCGATCGCGGAATTTCACGAGCGTCATTAACCCGTAGTTGCTGTCGATTTCCTTGGTGAAGGTCACGGTCAGCTCGTAGACGGCTCGCTTGCCGACCTCGCCGAAATATTCGCTGTCCTTGTCGCTCTGAAACCGCCTCCGGCGTTCAATCTCGCGCTCCATCGCCCGCCGATAGCTCACAATCAGCGAGCATACGATCCCGGTGGCTCTGGCGCTGACGTAGTCGCTCGAGCAGGCAACCCGCAGGTTCCATAGGTAGTCACTGTTGAGGTCGGCAGGCAGGTTACGCGCCCACTCGATTGCGGCCTTGGCTTCGGCGTAGTCGGAATCGATTACCTCCGCCCGCTTTCCTGTGAACCGCGGGTTCACGTGATTGAACACGCGGCCGACCGTCGCGGGCACCATCTTGAGGTCCTGTTCCTTCCTGCTGACCCAGCCGTCGGTACGGATGTAGGCCACTGTGATCGCCACCCACGTTTCAATCGCCCAGGACCGCGCAATCCGCTCCCTGCCTCCCATCCAGTCGTCGTCGCGTGCGCTCGCGCACAGATCGCCGAGGTCGATCAGGATTTCGGCGAATTCCGCAAGCTGATGCGGGTTTGCGTGGCCCATGAAGTCCTTCAGGCAATTGCGACCGACCTGCTTCCAGGTCCCGTCCTCGTGGCGGATCAGGTATGTGTCCTTCCAGCCCCGGTCGATCTGGCAGTAGTCGCACCATCTTTGCGCCGTCCGGTATTGCAGAGGGATTTCGCCCTCGAATCCCGGCACCGTCCGCAGGATGTTACCCGCCTCCTCGTGCTGGATGACCGCCACGAATTCCCAGCCTTCGTATTTTGGCGTCTCGCCCTCGACCTTGATTTCAAAAACCTTGCGAAAGCTGTCGACCATCGATCCGCCGGCCCCACCCCAAAGGATCTCGTCTTCAGTGAAAGCGCGCTGGACGAACTTTTTCTCGACCACCATCTCCTCGCCCGCGACCGTCAACGTAATGGGGGATACCCCGATCCGGGCGCATCGCCGGTTCAGCTTCTCGATTCTGCCTCTAAGTTCTTCCAGGTTCTGCTCCGGGATCCTGTAAGTGGCTTTCATGGAGTGCGCCCCTCAGGCTGCCGTGCAGAAAAGGAACTGATCGAAAGCGGACGAATAGGCGTCATGGGCGAATTCGATCTGGATGATAAAGTCCATCGTCTCCGCGAAATCGTGAAAGGATAGGTGCAGCGCGCGAAGCACCGATCGGAACCGCCGAACAAAATTGGCGTCAATCTCGAAGCCATTGACATCCAGCGGTATGGTCTCCATTAACTTGTCGATCGCCTTCCGCGCCACCCTGACTTTCTGTTCAACCGTCATCTCGTTCATTTGTTTTCACCTCCGTTATGCTTAGATCTTATCAGGGTGACAATGCATTGTCAATCTAATAAGCTTACACAACTCTTTAATTATCAATTATTTACTCCCATGCGTGCCCAGAGGATGCGCCGAGCAGACTGAGGCGGTTTCGATCTTGGATAAACACTGGGTTGAATCGCATTTTACGCATTTTCTTCTTGCAAAGTGATGTACGCATAGGTTACATATACCTAGGTACCCTATGCCTAAGATAGACATGCCACAAGGTGCACTCACAATGCTAGTTTTGCGAGTGCTCAAATCAGAACCGCTCCATGGCTACGCCATTGCCCAGCGGATTCACAGTCTCTCTGGCGATGTTTTGAAAGTCGAAGAAGGCTCCCTTTATCCGGCTCTCGAGGGCATGTTGAGGAAGGGCTATGTCAAGGCGGCATGGGGAATCTCGGACACAAACCGCCGCGTTCGGTTTTATCGACTGACCCCGGCTGGGCACAGGCAATTGGATAGCAAGCTCTCCGAGTACGAGCAGACCACGAATGCCATCCAAACTATTCTCAGAACTGCTTGAGGATGCCGCGATGCGCGAACTTCTCCGCCGAGTATATTACTTGATCCGCCGCCACAAGTTTGACCATGAACTCGAGGCTGAGATGAAAGCGCACCGCGATAGTATGGCCTATGAAGAGCGCGCCAACTTCGGCAACATCCTGCGATTACGCGAAGATGCACGCGAAGCTTGGGGTTGGATGTGGATTGACCGATTGGGGCAGGATCTCTCGTACGGTGTACGAATGCTACGGAAGTTTCCGGGCTTCACGCTTTCAGCTGTTTGCGTCCTGGCGCTGGGCATGGGCGTCAACATCGGTGCATTTCACCTGCTCAATGCAGTGTACCTGAAGCCACTTCCAGTTCGTGACCCGGACACGATCTACCGCTTGGTACGGTACAGCCCGCGCGCCATGTCAACCGCGATCCCCTATCCCGACTTCGAATTCTATAGGCAGCACAGCGGAGTGTTTTCGGCCCTGATGGCGCGGGTCGATCAGGAAATGACTTTCGGGCAAGAGGGAACGGAGCGGGTCCGAGCTCAATTTGTCAGCGCCAACTACTTTCATGAACTCGGCGCCCGAGCGGTTCGCGGTCTGCTTTTCGATCCGTACATTGACGACAATCGCGGCGCAGATCCGCGTGTTGTACTGAGCTACACTTTCTGGACAAGGCGCTTCAGCAGCGATCCTGCGGTCATTGGCACCACGATCACAATAAACAACCAGAAGGTAGTTGTCGCGGGAGTATTACCCGAGGACTTCGTCGGGCTCTCCCCGGCACTCCCTGCTGACGGTTGGCTGCCGATTGTTCAGCATCCTCGCTTCGTGTCAGACAGCCGCCTCCTGGATGATAGCAAGTCCAGTGCGATTTTAATGTATGGGCGTTTGAAACCTGACACGACACCGGTGGCGGCAGAGCAGGCTTTGAATTCTCTCGCTTCGCTGCGCGGTGCCCAAGATACTACCAAGGTTTGGGCAGGAGAATGGCTTAAAGCCGTGCCGGGCGCCAGGGCGAATATCCCTGAAAGAGCCATTCCGATGATTGCCATGGCGACCTTCCTCGTGCTCCTCGTGCTGTTGGTGGCTTGCGGCAACCTGGGGACGCTGCTCATCGCTCGAGGCCTTTGCCGGCAGCGCGAAATTGCCATCCGGATGGCGATCGGAGCCGATCGGAAGCGCATTGTGCGCCAAATGTTAACAGAAAGTCTGCTACTAGCGTCACTTGGTGCCGCAGCAGGTTCATTACTTGGCTATGCAGGGGCGCGGGTGTTCACGGTTGTTTCCGGGTCTCAACCAATCAGGCTATCGCTGGACTGGCGGGTAATACTGTTTACAGCGTCGCTGGCATTGCTCTCCCTGCTGATATTCGGGCTAACTCCGGCATTGGGAATATCATGCTCGGCGGTGCGGGCTTCGCGAGCTCGTGTGGGGCTGCTGGGTGTGCAGATTGCAGGCAGTTGCATCCTGGTGATCCTCGCAAGCCTGCTGGCAAAGAGTGCCGCGCGCATAACCTTCCAAGATCCGGGAATCGATTACACGCGTCTGATGATTGTCAATCCGCATTTCCGAACCCATAGTTACAGCGCCGCACGCGCGCAAGCATATATTGAGGACATGAAAATCCGCTTGCGGGGTATCCCGGGAGTCGTGGCGGTTTCCGCAGCAATTGCAGTTCCTTTCGGGCAGACAAGGACAACAGTCAGGCTGCCAGAGAACGGGAGTGTAGTGCATATTGTCGAAGCAGATCCCGACTACTTCAGAACCATGGGCATACGCATTTTGCGAGGCCGCGGCTTCGAAGCGGGTGATCGAAATGTCGTCATCGTAAGCGAGGCTATGGCGCGTGCGGTTTGGCCTGGGCAAGACGCACTGGGCAGAATCTACGCAGGTAAGCAAACCGTTGTCGGCATTGCGGAAAGCACGCGTGCGTGGCGGTTGTTGGGCGAGGAAGGCGTCGAACTCTACCAGCCACTTACCGAAGGAGAGGCCAATGCAGCAACCCTGGTCGTACGATATGACGGCGAAAATGACCGGCTCCCTGCCTTGTTGAATGCCGCTGCAAACTCCGTCGACGCCAAGGTCGTTCTGGAGCTCAGTACGATGACTGCCGCCTTTCAGAAGGTCACTCAGGCCACGGTTGTCATCGCGCTTGCTCTCAGTGCGCTCGGAACGCTTGCCTTGGTCCTGGCTGCGGTGGGTGTATTCGGCCTGGCAATGTACACGGTCTCCCAACGTTCACGAGAGATCGGCATTCGCAGGGTGCTCGGTGCGGATTCCGGCCAGATCCTGCGGATTGCTCTGGCGTCAATGACGTGGCCCATTCTGGCAGGGGGCACAGCTGGACTTGTCGCTGCAATCGCACTCTCTGGTGCCCTTCGTGCTCTTCTGTTTGGCATGAGCAATCTCGATCCGATCAGCTATGCAGCAGGCTTCGGCATCCTCTTTTTTGTTGCCCTTCTGGCTGCGGTCGTGCCGGCGAGACGTGCCCTGCGTGTAGATCCGGCGGAAGTTTTGCGCTACGAGTAATCAATGAGCGTGATTCCCCCGATTTCTTGAGGATCATTTCTTCTTCTTCGCCGTCCATGCGTAGGTTCCTGTGTCGCCCATCTGGGCTTCTCCGGACATTGTCTCGCCTTCTACCTTGCCCTTGAATGCCAGCTTGAGATTGCCACGCGGGCCGCTGGCGGTCATCGACCATTCGACCACGTTGGCCTTGATGGTTCCTGTGCCGGTAATCGCTACTTCGTCGGGTGGTTTCAATGTGACTTTCAGGGCTTGCTTGTCCTGCACGAAGGCAAGGTCCCCAGTCCGGTTGTTCGAAGTCCAGGTTAATTCCCAAACGCCGCTGATATTGGCATTCCCGGTCCCGTTTTTGGTCTGAGGCAGGGCATAGGGAATGACGGTCGCCGCAACAAGCCAAATCAGAACTATCCTCTTTTTGAGCATGATCTTCTCCCAAGAAAGATCGGAATCCGGCCGGGCGGAGTTTCGCCCAACGGATTACTCATATTTGACCGCGATCACAGGCTCAATCTTTATGGCTCGCCGCGCCGGCAGGTAACATGCCGGGAGGGCCATCACGACAAATAATCCAGCGATTCCGGCAAAGGTCGCCGGATCAGACGCGGTTACGCCATAGAGGGCGACCAATTGTTTCAGCAAGCGAGTCAAGGCCAGGCCAGCGCCCAATCCAATGGCAAGGCCGATCGATGTGGTCAGCATGCCGCGTCCAATAACCAGCCGGAGGATGTCGCTGACTTGCGCGCCCAATGCCATCCGAACGCCGATCTCGTGGGTGCGCTGCGCTACGGTGTACGACATGACGCCGTAGGTGCCCACCAGCGCTATCAGTAGCGCAACCGCCGCCAGGATGCCGAAGAGCGATGCATAGAAACGTGGGCGCACAAAATACCTGTCGGTAGCCTGCTCCATCGTGCGCACCGTTCCAACGACGAGGCGGCGGTCATAGGTTTGAACGGTCTCACGTAATGTCTTGGCGAGGTTTGGCACCGAGGGATTTGCACGCGCAACGAGGTATATGCCTCCGACCTGTGACTGCAGATAGGACTGATAGAACTGCGGCATGGGTTTGAGCGTGAGGTCATGCCGCGCATCGCTGACTACGCCTACCACCTCGACAGTATTTTTCCTTTCCCCTTGCCCCAGAACGATTCTGCGGCCGAGCACTCCCTCGTTGGGCCAAAGTGTCTTTGCCAGCCTCTCATTGATGACCACGGCCTGTGGGGCGTCTTGAGTGTCGTGTTCCGACAGGAATCGCCCGCTCCGCAAACTCAATCCCAGCAAACGAACATATTGCGGGCTGACAATCGCAGCACTGGCCTTGAGGCCTCCCCCTGGTAGAGAAGACGGGCGGTCTTCGGTGCTGATGCTCGTGACCGTGGGGGAATCGCCCAATGGCAGTGAAGACGTCAGCGCGACTTCCTGAACTCCAGGTATGCTCCTTACCCGTTCCAAGACTTGACTGAGCGTATCCCCTGCGGCGCTCGATGCTCCCGAATTTGAGCGCGGCAAACGAACAAACATGCACAGCAGGTTGTCAGTCTTGAAGCCGGGATCCACACGCAAAAGTCGAATCAGGCTGTTCAGAAGCAGGCCGGCGCCCAGGAGCAACACAATCGAGAGCGCAATTTGTGACGCCACGAGCCCCTGTCGCAACCATCGGCTTTTGCGCCCAGCGTGGGTACGCCTGCCAATGTCCTTGAGTGTACCGGTCAGATTGAGCCGGGCCGCCTGCCAGGCCGGCAGCAAGCCGAATGAAATGCCGGTCAGGCAGGATAACGCCAGCGTAAATCCAAGGGCGTGAAGGTCCACGTGAATCTCATTCGCGAGGAGCACGCCGGTAATCACCGGACGCATGACACTCACAGCCCAAATCGCCAGGAGAGCGCCAATTGCTCCGCCTGAGATCGAAAGAACAATGCTTTCCGTCAGCAATTGCCTCATCACGCGCCAGCGTCCGGCGCCAAGCGAGGCCCGAATCGCAATCTCCTTTTCACGCTCCAGACTACGAGCCAGGAGAAGGTTGGCGACATTGGCACTGGCGATCAGCAGCACCAAACCGACAGCCGCCATTAGAATCAGCAATGGTGCGCGCGTGTCGCCGTATATCCTTTCGTGCAGGGATTGAACGGCAAAGCTCAAATGGGCGTTGGTCTCGGGATATTCGCTCGCCAACTGCCCGGAGATCGCATCAATTTCCGTTTGCGCCTGCCTGAAACTCACTCCTGGTCTGAGGTGAGCAACGGCTACGTGTTGCCGCATATTGCGGCCAGACGGCTTGGCTATGCGCAGGCCGTCCGGAGTCCAGATCATGGTCTTCCAGTCATTCGGGGCGAACATCCCTCTGAAGTCTGCAGGCAAGACGCCGATTACGGTGCGCGATTTGCCGTCGAGGTTCAGTTTCCTGCCGATTATCTCCGGATCTCCTCCCATCTCGTTGAGCCAGTAGCTGTGGCTCAAAACCGCCACAGGATCACTCCGGGGCTCGTCGTCTTCCGGCAGGAAAAGACGACCTCGTGCGGGCGTGATGCCAAGAAGTGCAAAGAGGTTCGGCGATACGTCCGCCCCCTCCACATTTTCGGGGCTCTCCCGCTGGATGACACGATAACTCGTACGATATACCGTGGCTGCGTCCTCAAAAACGGCGCTGCGGCTCATAAGGTCGTCAATGTCGGCCGGAGACGTAAATGAGATTGGCTCACGAAAGCGCTCCGTCTGCTGCAACAGCGTCACCAAACGCCCGGCATCCCGATAGGGGAGCGGGCGCAGCAAGATGGAGTTGACTGTACTGAAAATGGCCGTGTTGGCCCCGATGCCAAGGGACAATGTCAGCGCTACTGTGATCGTAAAGCCCGGCTTGCGGTGGAGCGATCGGCAGGCATACCGCAGATCCTGCCTTATCTCATCGAGCCATCGGACCATGCGAGCATCGCGGCATTCTTCTTTGACCTGCTGGATCCCTCCGAAATGAACCATAGCCTCATGGCGCGCTTCCCCGGGACTCATTCCACGATCGACGTTCCTTTCAATTTGCATCTCGAGGTGGAAGCGCAGTTCATCATCCATTTCGTGCTCAACACTGCGACGCTGAAGGCGAGTCTGGAAGAAAAGCCATATTTTCCGAAGCATCCGGCCCCCGTTGGGTGTTTTCAGTCCGACGGCTGAAGGATTCGCGCCATTGCCAGGGACATGCGTCCCCAGTTCTCGGATTCGGTTCGAAGCTGTCGCCGGCCGGCGGCCGTCAATCTGTAGAAGCGGGCGCGCCGGTTGTTTTCGGATGTGCCCATTTCGGAGGAAATCCAGCCCTGCACTTCCAGCCGATGCAGGGACGGATAAAGGGATCCGGGCCCGATGCGAAACTCGCCGTGCGATTGCTGTTCGATGCGCTGGGTGATTCCCCAGCCGTGCATCGGCTCAAGCTCGAGGGTCTTCAGGATCAGCAGATCGAGCGTCCCCTGAAGCAGGTCCATTTTGGATTTAGCCATGAAAGGTATCCTCTCTCGGGTGTCGAGAGGAATGTACGCCCTGCCGCGCGATCGTGTCAACGGAAATCAACTGAAGCGGGATTCTACTTGCTTTCAGGTAAAGGTCCTATTATGTCCCCGGTAACCGAAGGCATGTCGCTCATTCCGACGACCCCCAAGTTAGAGGGCAAGCCAGGAATCCCACATGCCGGCGCAGACGGCGCTTGAGGATTCGACCGCTGCGAGTACTACCCGCTACTTGTTCCCGATATACCAGAATTGACCGATTTTCGCCATCTTCAGCGACTTCGGGCCAGCCTCTCCCTTCAACGGGAAAGTGGCCGTGATCTTCGCGGCATCGTAGGTTGGAGTCTGCGTCCTGGCGTCCTTAAGTGCCGCAAGGATACTGTCTGCCTGGGCAGAGAAATACTCAATCCATGCGTCCAATGCCTCGGGTGATCCACCACGCGCCTTGACCTGATCGGGCGGGACGAACTGCAGCAAGAATGTCTTGTAGTCCTTCAATTCAAGGAGGTGAATAGCCGCACCGATCGCCGTTTCGACCTTCTCGCGGGGGTCCGGCTTGGATGCGGTCTGCGGAGATGAAACGGACATGGTCAGGCACAACAGGACGGATGAAAGGACAACTGACATGCGACCTCCGAAGAAGCGTGGCGCTGATGTTCACGTCACGGGTGAGCCGGTTGATGGGACGACCGGCGCGTTCGACGACAACAGCGTTACTACCAGCCATTCCCGCAAGAGTGCCACGGGCGGTCTCCCGCCTCATTCCTCTCGCAGCAGCAATTGCGGATCTAGCCGAGCAGCGGCTCGAGCGGGGCGCCAGCATGCACCCAGAACCGTGAGGGCAATAAGCCCGAGCACGATCGCCCAGCTCAAGGGATCGTACGGGGTGACGCCATATTGCAGAGACGCGAGCCCACGCGCCAGCGCAGCGGCCAACAGTGATCCGATCGCCAAGCCGGTCGTCGCGACCAGAAGGCCGTCGCGCAGCACCACGCGCCGGATCTGGTTGGGCGACGCGCCGAGCGCCGCACGGATGCCGAACTCGCGACGCCTCCGGCTGACGGCATAGGACAAGACGCTGAACAGGCCGCCCGCGGCCGCGAGAACCGCGACCGCGGCGAACGTCACCGCCAGAGCCGCGGCCGCGCGTGGTCGGACAAGCTGCGCTGAGTAGGCGCGCTCGAGGGGGCCGGCATCCTGCACCTTGACTGTGGGGTGCGTCGACGCGAGGCGGCGACGAATAGTGGCCGCCTGAGGGCAGCTGGGTCCACAACGCAGGCTGACCATCGCGGTGTTGCCGATTTTCTTGTAGGGCTGGTACAGCTCGGGGCCGTCGTCGCGGGAATCGAGCGTCGGGTAGTTAATCTCTTTGGCGATCCCAACGACCTGCAACGCCACCTTTTCGATGCGTAACGTATGGCCGAGAGGATCGGCGCCCGGCCACAAGGCCTGCCCCAGCCGCTCCGAGACAATCACGTTGGTGGGTGCATCGCTGGTGATGAACGTACGTCCTCTGATGATCGGAATCCCATACAGCGAGAAGAACTCAGGGCTGACGATATAGCGCGCAACCGTCATGTTGACGGGAGCAGCGCCGGGCCGGTCGGAGATCCAGTCACCCGAAGAAATAATGCCACCTTCGGGCGGAATGCCATAGGACCAGGCTGCCTGTTGCACGCCGGGCATGTGCAGGAACTCCTCCTTGAGCGTCTGCGCAAGCGCCTCGCGGCCGTCGGCAGTCTCTCCAAGGTTCAGCCAGAGCGTTGTGACACCCGACGTGTCGAAGCCGCGATCTGCTGTAGCGAGGTTTACGAACGAGCGCGTCAGCAGCGTGGCGCCCACAAGCAAGGTGCACGCCAGCGCGACTTCACCGACGAGCAGGCCTCGCGTCAGGGCTCGCGCGCCGCGAGCCTCCGTTCCACTGCGGTCCACGACGCGCAACGAGTCGCCCGCATCTGCCTTCGTGCCGAGCCACGCCGGCAAGAGACCGGCAGCGAGGGTTGCAACAAATCCTGCGATGCATGTTGCACCAAGCGCGCGTTCGTCCAGGCTCGGCGGATTCAGCGTAAGCTGCAGCAGCGCCGCAGGCAAGAGCGCCTGCGCGACCGAAACGAGCGCCCAGGCGATCACTGCACCGACGGCCATGCCGAGCACACCCAGCACACCGCTCTCAACGAGCGCCTGTCGCATCAAGCGCGCGCGTGAGGCGCCGAGTGCCGCGCGCAGGCTGAACTCACGTCGGCGGGCGGTCAGCCGCGCGAGCAGCAGACTGCACGCGTTCGCGCACAGAACGAGGAAGACCAGCACAACTCCGCCGGCAAGCAGCGGGATCGCGCGATTCGAGTATTTGTCAAGATGATCCACTAGCTGATACACCCATGGACGCAGGCCGGCGGTGCTCGAATCGGCGGCACGCGCTGCTTCGGTGGCGAGCCGTAGCGCGTCCTCGCGCGGAACGCCGGGCGCGAAGCGGACGTAAGCCTTCGCTGTTTTGTTCCATCTGCTCGCACGACGAGGTTCTCCGCGGCCGCTGCCCAGGTCGGTCGGGCGCCAGAGCACCGTGCTTGCTGATGGGAACCTGAAGTTAGCGGGCAGGATCCCGATGACCGTCAATCTCTCGCCATCGAGCCTGATCGGACGGCCGACAAGTGCCTCGTCGGAGCCAAAGAGCGACCGCCACGCGGTCTCCGAAACGAGCACTCGGTCGGACTGACCTGGGCTTCCCTCAGTAGGGTCGAACAAGCGGCCGCGCAAGGGCGTCACGCCGCCGAGCATCTTGAACACGCCCGGTGTAACCGTCGCGACACCACGTGTGACAACGTCGTTGTCCGCCTCGAGCAACCCCGTGTCCGAGACCGCCGATTCCACCGCCACAAACGCCGGGCTGCTGCGCCACGCGCGCACGACTGCTGGGGAGACGAGGGTGACTCCTCCGTGGTCGCTGCCCATCCAGAGATGCGCGAGCTGCCCGGGATCACGAAATGGGACCGGGCGGAGAACTAGGGAATCCACAATAGTAAACATCGCCGTGGTGATGCCTATCCCAAGTGCCAGCATGCCGACCGCCGCGAGCGTGAAGCTCCGGTGCGCCGCGAGCGTGCGCACGGCGTGACGCACGTCCTGGCAGAGCGATTCGATCCGTAGCGCCCGGACCTCGCGAACCAACTCCTTCGCCTGAGCGACTCCGCCAAAAGCGCCAAGTGCCACCCGACGCGCATCCGCTGGCACCATCCCGCGAGCGATGTTCGCCTGCGTCTCCATTTCCACATGAAATGCCAGCTCATCGTCGATCTCCCTCTCGACCCTCGGGCGCTGGAACAGCCCACGCAACCATGTCATTAGCGCCATCATGTCCTCCTCAGCTGGTCTGCAACAGCCTGCGAATCGCGAGCGCGAACTCGCGCCAGTCTTCGGTCTCGGCCGACAGCCGCTTCCGGCCAGCCGGCGTGAGCGTGTAGATCCGCGCCTTGCGGTTGTTCTCCGATGTCGCCATCTCCGACGCCAGAAGCCCTGCGGCCTCGAGCCGGTGGAGGGCGGGGTAGAGCGATCCCTGGCTGACGGTGAGCGCCTCGCGCGAGACTTGTCGAATTCGCTGCTGGATACCCCAACCGTGATTGGGTCCGAGTGCGAGGGTTTGGAGGATCAGCAGGTCGAGTGCGCCTTGTAAGTACTCGGTTTTCGGCATTTGCTCCTCTCGTGTGGCGACAGGAGGAATCTATTGCCAACGAGTGCACCCTGTCAAGTAGTTTCTGAGCGTACCTCGTACTTGGCGAAGTGATTCAAATCTGGACTGGAGGGAGCCTGGGGCGTTCAGTGGACGCGGCTGGGATGCAACCTCCAGGCACGGCCGAGTATCCCAACGCGCGTCACCTTGTTCTCGCAGCTCAGGGATGGCCTTCCAAGCGTGGGGCAAGGTGCGACGTTGTCATCGTGCGCCTGCCGCGGGGCCTGGTGCCGAAGGTGCAATAGGGTCTGGCGCTGATTTCTCGGTTGTACCCGGTGACAAAAAGCTTTATAGATCAGCCTTACATCTGCCTGGCCTCGCCGGTCGAGCTTAACGGAGATGTGTTGGATGCGTCTGTATCGAGGTCTGAAAGAACCATACCGACCTGATCAAAGGCCTGACGGGCTGGAGGGAGTGAATTTCACGGATTGCCCCCACACTGCCGCGCTCTATGCGGTTGGATGGCGGGGACAGGTCCTGGTGCTGGATATCCCCGATGAGATGGCCGAAGTGCGTGTTAGGAAGCAGCTCTGGCTCAATGATAAAGCTGAGCGCCTCACGGTATGGGGCAGGTTCGACAATTACATCGTGGGGATCCTCCCGGCGAAGGAACTTCGCTGGCGGGTCCGCGCCAAGGGCATCGGAGCAATGCCGGACAGCTACAAGTCAGATGTTCTGAAAGGGGCCATTGACGAAGCCTTACGCCGGCAGTCGAGTCGCCCAATCGTTACCCTGGGAGGGGACGAGGAAAGAATCGCATCGTTCCAGGCCGCGGTCCGACGAGCCCGGGCACGGAGACCAAGGAGCGCGGACTAACCGGCATGGCAAAGCGATACTCGACATCAATCATGAGATCCGACGGAGCCATCGTGCCATGGTTGGCCGCAGAGGGTCCATTGGCCTATTCGCCAGAGAATCCGCCGGATTCGGACTATTTTTTCCAGTACAGCTGGCTCATGCCCGGCGTTTATCGGGACAAGAGGTACTATTATTTCGGGAAGCGATCATGTCTGAGCCAGCGATATTCCGGTTGGGGCATCGAGCCGTTCGTGGACTTCTGGGCCAAGGCGCGGGCTGGAAAGGTCGAGCCCATCCATGTCCTGATGGGCGGACGATGCGACGGCGGATTCACCGCGCCGATTGGCAGCTACAGGTATCGAACCGGTTGGGACAATCGCGACATGTATCTCCTCCTCCAGCACGGCAGCCACCTCGATTTCGATGTGAACGAGCAGCCTCTCATCAAGGACGGAGTGCTGGTGCTGTATCGAGGCGTCGGCACAAAACGAACGTTCTGCTGGCAAACTTTGGAGCATCTTTCGCCGAACCAGAACAGAATCCTTCAGCGCTATTTCGACGTGCACCAAAAGGCGTTCTCTGATGCGGAGGTATCTTTTCAAGTCGCCCATGCGTCAGTTTGCCGCTGCGAAACTGGCTTTCTCCGATGCGAGCTGTGCTGGACAGACGTCGCCAGAGAGATCGGTTTCGAGCGGGAGCAAGGGCCGCTCGCGCGATGGCTTCGATCGGTACCAGGGCAATCCTTCACGCTTCTGCAAAGGACTGCCGAATGGAAGTTTGGCCCGAATTACGTGAGGTGCGCGACGCCGATCAACAACGTCAGGATCACTTTATTTTTCGCCGGTGAGTGCGAGGTGAACTTGATCGACCCCAGGAAGGTAGAGATCAAAGCCCAGCGGCTGGGCAAATCGACGTTCGCCTGCGAGCAAGGACGTGGAGGCGCCCGATGACGCGCGATGACCTTCTTGCAATGGTTGCCCTTGGTGAAGATTCTCGCCACCAGTTCAAGGCCGATGTCACGAATGCAGACTCTCTGGCAGCCGACCTTGTGGCATTCTCAAACAGCAGCGGTGGAGTGATCCTGATCGGCATCGCTGATGACGGCGCCGCACATGGATTGAACTCCGCGGATGTGCGGCGGATCAATCAGCTCATCGCCAACGCCGCGACGCAGCACATGCGCAGTCCCATTTCTCCGACAACAGAAAACATACCGGTTGCCGGCAAGCGGGTGGTCATTGTTCTCACGGTTCCCGAAGGTCTCGACAAGCCATATTTTGACCGTCATGGCGTCATGTGGGTAAAGACCGGGAGCGATCGCCGCCGCATCCAATCCAAGGAAGAGCTGCGGCGCTTATTTCAAATGAGCGGCCAGTTTCACGCCGACGAACTCCCCACCAAGGCTGGCATAGAGGCACTCGACAAGCTGCGCCTACGTGACTACCTGCGGAATGCATACAAGCAGGAGTACCCGGATTCGCCGGCCGACGTCACACGGCTGCTGCAGAACCTGAATCTGGCGACTGACATGGGGTTCCTGAACCTCGCCGGGCTCCTGCTGTTTGCCGAACAACCGGATCGCTTTATGCCGCAGTTTACCTTCAAGGCCATCCGGTTCCCGGGAAACAGCATTCACGCGACCGAGTTTCTTGACTCTGAGGATTTCGCGGGACCGATTCGTGAGCTGTTTGACGGCGCCATGGCGTTCGTGCTGCGCAACCTGCACAAGGTGCAGGCGGGACGGGGAGTGAACGCTCCCGGCGTTCCGGAAATCCCGCCGGTGGTTTTTGAGGAACTGCTGGTCAATGCCCTGGTGCATCGGGACTACCTGGTCAGCGCGCCGATCCGCCTCTTTATCTTCGACAACCGCATCGAGATCATCAGTCCTGGTCATCTGCCCGACAACCTGACGGTGGACAAGATCCGGGCCGGCAATTCCAATATCCGCAATCCAATCCTGGTTTCCCATGTTGCCAAGGGGATTCTGCCCTATCGCGGACTCGCTTCAGGTATCCAGCGAGCGTTGGAGGCGTGGCCTAAAATCGAGTTGGCCGATGACCGGGAGGGATGCCTGTTCAAAGCCACGGTCTTGCGCACAGCGATCGCAGGTACGTCGCCAATTTCGGGAGAATCTGCAGAACAAACCACGTCGAGGTCTGAATCACGGCTAGAGTCACGGCTAGAGTCACGGCTAGAGTCGGCGCTAGCGGCAAGAGTCCTTTCCCTATTGGCGGACGCGGATCAGGGCAAGGCAAGCCTCGCTTCCAGGCTGGGTCACAAGACCGTTTCCGGGGAGCTGCATAAACAAGTAAGGCGGCTTCTGGAACTGGGCATGATTGAGATGACGATCCCCGAAAAGCCCAAGAGCCGCCTTCAGAAATATCGATTGACCGATACGGGGCGCAGTCTAATCGCCGAAGCGGCTGGTGGGAAATTCCGGGGGTAGGCAATTAAGAACTGCGTTCAGCTGCACTGTCCTGAATAATCCCCCTGATTGTAACTAGCGCGGGAGTCATGCGCCCTTCCCATTTTGCCTTGCCTCAAGTGGAGGCAATCCCCTTACGATTTTCACCGTTTCGAGGCTCACAGTAATGACCTGGCCGATGAGGCGGATGATGTACTCCGGATCATCAAGGCGGTTCGGATCGTTCGTGATGCCGCTGCGCTTGTCGGTGCTTACCTGGTACTGATCAATCACCCATTCCAGGGCCGATCGATTGCCGAGGCGATATTCAAAAACCTCAGGAGGGATACCGTCAATCGTGAGGAATTCGTTGTAAATGATCGATCGCTTGTCCTTGGTGAGTTTCATCTTTTCCACGCGGTAGGATAGCGGCACCTTGGGATTTTCGATGCGATGCCACCAATATTCCTCCTGCTGCTCGTATTTGACATGTAGCTCCGCCAGTTGCTTTCCCGCCGTAGCAAAGCCGCGGAAGTCGGGAGCGTAAGGAATGCGAGGCAGCTCACGGCGGAGGTTGGCGGCGTAACGCTCGCGATAATGGGGGTGATGCAGTACCGCATAGACGAAATAGAAAATGTCCCACCTACTGATTTTCTTGTCGCCGTAACGCGACTGGACTTCCCGCAAAGTCCAATCCGTGATATTTTCCCGCCGCTCGCTCCCGTCTTCGGCATAGGTGTAGAAGGGGAAGCATTGAGAGCCGCCCTGCGATAGCAGATCAGGGATTCGATTTGTAGCCAACGCGAACATCGGGACTTCCATCCCGACTTTAAGCCAGATGACCCTGTTTTCCTCCTCGGCATTTAAGTCGGGAAAGAAGCTCAGGATCTGGTAAGTATCCTCGTTAAATGCGTCCCCAAAATAGTAGGCAAGTCGCGCGAACGGGCGATACTGCGCCTCTCGAATTTTCCCGGGATCGAAGGCGACCTCTTTGCCTCGGGCCAGCTCCTTCTTCGTGCGCCGAATCCATTTCAACTCGCGCTCGTTCACGCGCAGGAAATCCTCGACGTTCTTCGGTGTTCCGGCACGACGCCAGCGATCAAGCTCGGCGCTGTAAGCCTCTACCATCCGCTTAGCGCGCGCTGTCAGTTCGTCGCGGTTGAAGTCATAAACATAGGCATCACTGTTCGATTTCACGCCATTACTGAATGTGCCAAAGATGGATTCTGGGTTTCTGCTGGCCTTCGCCGCTTTGCTACCAAGTGGAACAAAAGCATCAAACTCTGCCCTCAAACCTTCGGTTAGCCATGTGTGCTTATCATCCGGTTCGAGATGTCGCCATGAGACTCCGACGAGCGATTCCTTCTCATCGAGGAACCGCCATTTCTGCTCCTTGCGCCAGTCCGTCTGTGTCGAGGCGTAGCTGATCAGCGGCTTGCTGGTCTTCTTCCCTTTGTCAACCCGCTTCCGCACCAAGAAGTTGATGCTGACGCCAACTTGAATGCCAAAGACGTTGTGAGTCGTGCCGGAAAGCTTCGGGTTTTTCCGCACGTTTCCACCCAAATCAAGGATGTAGAGCACATCGAAATCGTCCACTAGATTCTTCCGCATTCCGTCTGCAGCGATGCCGTCGAGAAATCCGCTATTTGTGACGAACGCTACGACGCCTTCGTCGCCGATGCGGTCCGATGCCCAGCGAAGAGCCTTAATATAAGGGTCGCGAAGACTGTTCTGAAGTGTCGCCGTTGAGTCTGCGCCGTAAGTGTCCGCAACCCGTTTATCAATCACCGGGTATTTCCGGTTCTTGTTCCTGTCATTTTCGTCGGCCTGCCACGCGTTGTAAGGCGGATTGCCTATCACAACGAAGATTGGGGACTCCTTTTGCCGCTTCACGCGCTGAGTGTTGGCTTCTGTGAACAGCTTGAACTGTTTTCCCTCCGCTGTTTCGAACGTATCCACAAGGCACATGCCTTCAAACGCCTCGTATTTCCCGGTCGCCTCGTAGTACTCATGCTCGATGTTCATGCTGGCAATGTAGTACGGCAACAGCATTATTTCGTTGGCATGCAACTCGTGCGCGAATTTGTGCGGCAGGGCGCTGCGTGGGATTTCACGCATGAGGTGCACGATGAAATTTCCCGTGCCGACGAACGGATCGAGAATGTGCACGCCCTTCGAGCCGAGCGTCTTGCCGAATTCCTTCTCCAGGATTTCCGCCACGCTCTTGACCATAAAGCGCACAATTGACGGCGGCGTGTAAACAATGCCATGCGTGTCGGCCACTTTGACGCAGAAACCCTGAAAGAACTTTTCATAGACTGTATTGAGAAACTGCTGCTTCTGGGAAAAGTCAGAAATGGTGGCGGCGGCTTGTTCGATGGCGACGTAAAAGCGGTCAAGCTTCCTGAGGAAATCCGCACGGCTGAAGCTCTGCGAGGTTAGCGCGTCGATCACTTTCTCGATCTCGCAGGCGATGATGTTGCGCCGGGAAAAATCGGAATTATTGAAGATGGTCCGGAACAGCCTCTCCGTGAGCAGATGCTGAATGAGCATCTCTTCTACGGCGGCATCAGCCAGGTTGGGATTGATCGAGCGCCGAGTTAGGTCAGTGAAATCAGCAAATGCGTGGATGAAACGTTGGTTTGTCTTACGCTCTCGCTCGATGATTTCAACCAGGCTGCGGGCCAGCTCCGGCACGCGCTCTTGAAACTCGGCGACCGCGCGCTCCCATTGGTCGTAGGCAGGCGCCGTATAGCTGAAAAGCATGGAAAGTGTGTCGATAAGCGCCTGCGGCTTGGTAAGGTCAGCATCAATGGCCAGGGTATCGTTCTGGTAAAGGAGCGCACGATGAGGCGTCTGGAAGATAATGTTGTCACGCGGATAACCCACCTCGAACTTACGCCGGACTTCTCGCTGGAGATCGTCGCGGATGTCCTTCGCCTCCCAATAGCCATGTGTCAGGCGGAAGCCATCGACCAGAGCACCATCCACACGGAGCGGGAGCTTGCGCTGACGCCGGATTTCCCATTCCGGTACCAGCGTCCAATCATGTTGCCGGGCGCAATGGGCCAGAAGGTTCTGAAACGCCGAGCGGACTGCAGTCTCATGCCGGACGCCCAGTTCCTCAAACTGTCTCAGAGCCGCGTAGTAGCTCTGTACAGGTTTGTGCGTTGGCTTGAGTTCCAGCGTTTGCACGGGCGCTTCCTTTGATGCGGGAGCAACAACTACCAGGAAAAAGTTCGGAGATGAACACCAGGAGGGCGCCAGACCCGCCTCCAGCGCCCTCGAACCATGCCTTACCGCGAACCCACATCTTTTCGGCCTTTCTGGTGGGCGGTCATCAGGTTGGCGATCCAACAACCCGGCCTGTGGTTATCTCGCTGTTCATGAGTGTTTGGGCAAAGAGGTCAATATTGCCTTCATGGCAGCACCTCCCTCCGCAGAGCCGGAAACCGCACTGGTTGCCACTGATCTCGGGCACGGCGCACAAGTCAGTGCCAGCCGGACGACTCGCAGATTCGTGAGTATATATTCGACAGGTATCTGGAAGTCAAGGTTTTGCGACTCCCTGACTCGGTGAGTGGCTTGGCGGCCGACGCCGGGCTCCTAGATCCAGGCAGCGATATCCACAAAATCCAGATTCTTTTCCAGCGATCGCAAAACAAAAATCCCCTGCAAATAACTAATGGCGCCTACGCACTCTTGCGCCAGCACACAAGGAATCAGCCGGTGGAGCGTGACTTGCCGAAATTCACCTGTCGCATATCCGATGAGTTTCTTGGCAAGATGTCTACTACATCAAGGCGAGAGAAGTCCCATTTCGCCCAGAAACCTGGATGGCTGCTTTGTCCAGCCAAACACTTTTTCTGAGAACGTGAGCGTGAGGGATTCCTGGGCGCGAGTAACCGCTACGAAGCAGTTTCGACGTTCTTCTTGCATTTCGGAGCTACTTGGACCTTTCTTAACAGCGGCCCAGCTCGGAAGTTGGTCCTCAACCATGGCAACGAGATACACGTGACCAAATTCCATTCCCTTCGAGGCATGAATAGTGAAGCACGGAATCGCACCCGCAGGAGGAGCCGGTGTCTTAGATCGAAGATCTAGTTCTTGCAGAAGTAAGTGCAAGGTGATGGCCTCGTTGCCGTACTGCGTGACCACCTCGTTAACCAGCTCTTGCCAGACGTTCTTTTCTTCCTCGAACTCTCTATCTTGCTCCACATCCTCCATTTCAGTAGGTTCGAGGGTGGCGAACCAATTGAACGCGGCCGTTATGAAGCCCCAAAAATCGAGTCGATCGCAGAGTTCAGAAACACTCCGTTGGATAAACGCTCGTGTTTTAGGTTCGAGTTCCCCTCGATTCAGAACCGCCCGCTGCCATGCTCGTAGAAGATCTCCATCCTCAGTCGATGCCGTGGAGACAACATCTCTGACATCGAGATTGATTCCCTCAAGCGTGTAAAACGATTTGCATGCTCGTCGGAGTTGATCCCCCTCCTGGCGAGCGTTGGCAAGGCGAAGCATGGAATGAAGCCATTGCATGGGAGGCGTCAGGAACTCGTTCTTCCTCACGCTGAGGAATCCACTGACGCCTGCCTCATCAAGTGCATGGATAAATACATCGAGAACCTTCCGGGTCCGCGCGAGAATGGCGCATTTCGCGCGGTCAGCGGCAGGTCGGATTGAAATGCTCGTTGCCACCCAGGTCGCTTCATCGTCCAGGGTGTCAAATTGTTCTAGACTTATCGGATTACTTTCGATTTCTGCCTTATGCGCTACCAGCAATTCTTTATTTGTGGAACGCCCCAGGTTGTTAGCAATCAGCTTGTTTGCTATCTCGATCACGGCGGCCGGACATCGATAGTTCTCGGGGAGTTGAACCACGGCCATCTCAAACTCCTCGCGAAGCTCTTTAAGTCTCTCAGGGCTGGCGCCGTTCCATTGATAGATGATCTGATCGTCGTCAGCGACGACGAAGAGATTGCGCGTTTTGGGATTTACGAGTTGCCTCAGCACTCGATGTTGAGCCAGGTTCGTGTCTTGAAATTCATCCACGCAGATAAACGGGTATATGCGATGGACCTGCTTTCGGACGCCAGCATGTGTCTCAAGCAATCGCAGCGCCTCGGCGAGGAGTGCACCGAAGTCCAACCGGTTCTTTTGAATCAGTTTCTGTCGATAAACTTCATAGATGTGTGCGAGTCGCTCACTGTCGTCTGTGCCAGACTGTTCAAGCCGCTCCCGTGCCTGGGCGGCATCGACATTTAGGTCAAGCAACCTTGCGATCAACGGCATCAGACGTTCTGCCCTGTAATCATCGGAAGCAGCCACCTGTCCGATCGCCTCTTCGAGCACTGCTTCGCAATCTTCCGGCTGTGCGAGTATCGTGAAATCTGGACGCAGACCTAGATGGTGTCCGTGTTGTCGAAGTAAATCCGCGCAGAACGAGTGAAACGTAGTCAATAACGTCCGCGCTGATGAATCCGGGACTAGCTGCTCAATCCGTTCGCGCATCTCGGCCGCGGCCTTGTTCGTGAAGGTGAGACCAAGGATCTTGTAGCGCTGGTTTGGCGAGGTCTCGATAAGACGTGCGATGCGACAGGTCAGAACGCGCGTCTTTCCAGAGCCGGGACCCGCCAGCACAAGTAGCGGCCCTTCCCCCCACTCTACAGCGAGGCGCTGATTGTCGTTCAACGCTGACAGGTCTAAGTTCATGTTGCTCTTTTAGCAAGATCGATCGCAGCTTTGATTGCACCGGAAATCACAGGTGGAATGCCTGGTGAGCCGGGCTTGGCCGATTCAACACATATGGCGGTGGCCAAGTATGGCTTCGAAGTCGATTTCTCTGCTGCCCTAATTACCTGTGACGGATATTCTGCAGCGGTCGAGGGGGCTGAAATCATACTGATACGGCGAGTTCGTGACACAGCTTTTTCGTAAACTGAACTATAACCAGCCTGCCAAAGACAATGCTCAACATCTTGCTCGGGCAGAGTTGATATGTGCTCTCCCTGAACCCGACCGTTCAAACGCGCGATGGCCTTTGATTTATCGTCCTGCCCCTGGCTGTCATTATCCATAAACGCATGCCACGCAATACCGAGGTCGTCAGCGAGGCGGATGAGTGGATCAAGATCAAATTGGCGGTATTCGACGCAGCACACACCGTTGAGATCAAAATCGTGATCAAGCTGGCGGGCGAACTCCGGCAGCAGCCAGTACTCACTCTGCCCCTCCACAAGAATCCAGCACCGGGCGAAGAGAAGATTCCCGCGCTGTGAACGGATGTGGTACGTAACCTTATTGAGCTCATCCTTCGTCAGCGTGCCGGCCTTTAAACGATACAGCTGTATGTCACCATCCCGTCGAACCAAACGACGAACTGAGCTCAAAGGAATCCCTGCGAGCAGGTCTCCAGAATGAGTAGCGATGATCTTCTGGCCCTTCAACTGCTGCAACATGCTACCAAGTGAACGAATAGCGGATGGGTGTAAGTGCGCTTCTGGCTCCTCAAGGGCAAGTATGGGCTCTGCGCTTGCGTCAAAGTCCACTTGGAGCCGAACTCGGAGGAATGCATCAAAAAGGAATAGCACGGCCAGACTTTGCGTTCCCATGCCATGGCGATGTAGTGGCAGGCTGGCACCGGACCGCGATTTCAGGATCACCTGAGTCCGCGATAGCATGTCAAACGCCCTGCCCGGAAGTGCCTCGATGTGGACTGGATCGTCGCTAGCAAGAGAGACAAGGCGTGTCGTTTCCGTCAAGCGATCTTTTACATCCTTGAACGCAACGTGGGCGTCAAGGACCTTCTGGTTGAGCTCAGAAAGGGTATCCTCAAGCTGCTTGCGGACGGCGTCATCAATCTTCAGATTGCGAAGGAACGGACCCCAGAACTGAGATCGGGGACCAAACTCCTGTGCAGCATCACGCAATGCAGCAAGGTAGAAGACTGGTGCCAATTGCTGGAGTTGGATCGCTAGACGAGGATTCTTTGCCTTGGTCAGCGGGTTGCCAGCACCGTCAAGGAAGTCCCACTGTGTCGCAAACTGACCTGTAGCCTCATCAAAAGAACTCGTTATCCGGAGTGTTACACTGTTGATTCCATCGTCATCAACCTGCACCGCTTCGGAAAGCGCCTGGAGCACCACATCAGGCCATTCGTTCTCTCTGATTTCTCTAAATAATAAAGTCACCCTGATCGGGTCCGCTTTGGCAGGCTGGCCTTCAGCGTCGCACAAGTGGTAGTCGTACTCGGCAAAGATGCTACCCTTTCGGGTCAGAGATCGGCTGAGACATGTATTGAGTGCGTCTAAGACAGAGGATTTGCCGCTGTTGTTCTCACCAACGAGGACCGTAAGGTCATCGAGCGGTACCTGTAGCTTCTTAATCCCGCGGAAATTCTCAATGTCGATTTGGATGAGCTTCACGCGAGCGCCTCTTTGGTCCTGCCCAGGCTACAGCCAAATCCGGCCTGTCTTCTCGGTGAGGTAAGCTTGCCATACAAAACCATCGACAAGCAACAGAACTGTTTCGCAGATCGTATCCAGACGAAACGGACGCACCTATTCCTCAGCGCCGCGAAAAGGCGGAACGATTCGGATGAGAGAACAAGGGGGGAAATCCAAACCCAATCGGTCGCCATTTGTCACCTATCTGCTACCTGTGGCTTTCGGGATTTGGTTCAGTGTCAGTTCAACCATTGATTCCACCACTGGAGCCAGCGCGGGGACTTGAATCCCGGACCTACGGATTACAAATCAACACTGGCAGCCAGCGCGAGCCCCTGGAAAGAGAAACCGGCGGGCTCCCGAAATAAAAGCCCGCCGTCCTACTTCTTTTTGGGGCTACCCTTCAGGTGCTCAACAGAAACCCTCGGGTGCGTAGCGGCGTAGTACTTCTGTTGGCAGGGCTTGGTGTCGAAGGCCTGCCATTTCCGGTTGGGGGTGAACTCCTTGCCGCATACGGGGCACTTGCGGCGGGGCAGTTCTTCCTTTTCCAGCGGCGGTCTCAACATCTCGACATGACGAACCATAGTTGGCACATCCTCCATTGTCAACGCAATATAATGCATTGCTCGGACTGTGTCAACTCGTTTCGCAAGTATCAGAACGGAATGTCCGAATCGTCAATGCCCGCTGGCTCGGAAGATCCGGCGGGCTCAACGGCTTCCGATATCTCAGCAGAGCCTTCCTCCGCTTCTCCATTGCGCTTTCCGCCAAGCATCACCATCTTGTTGCAGACCACCTCGGTCGTGTAACGGTTGGCGCCGCTCTGGTCCTGCCATTTCCGGGTCGTCAGTTTGCCTTCCAGATAGATCAGGGCGCCTTTCGATAGGAACCGCTTCGCAACCTCGGCGAGCTTGTTCCAGAGCACGATGTTGTGCCAGTTGGTCTTCTCTTGCGGGTTGCCGCCGTTGTCCTTCCATTTCTCGCTTGTTGCGAGACTGAAGGTCGCGACGGGGGTGCCGTTCTGCGTGTACCGGACCTCCGGATCTTTGCCGAGCCGGCCGATCAACATTACCTTGTTCAAACTTGACACTGATTCGCCTCCTGTGTTGATGGCACATTTCATTATTGTGCTTTTTGTTGTTGGTAACGGGTTTCCAAATGGCCCTAAACCTCAAATTTGACGCGAAATTGGAATCGGCTTTGTTCGCGCCTGGATCGTTTGTGGGGCGGTGACGATCGAGCCGCATATGAAATGATTCCGTCGTCGACGTTCGCGTTTTTGCAGGTTTCCGAAATCGGCGCCTAAACAGCCGCTTCCAGCTCTTCGAACATCAGACGGAGCAGCTTGACATACACGCTGATGTCGCCGGCCCGCGGCCCTGCACCCTCGACTTTGTGCTCGATTCTTTGGCACATGCCCCAGAGAATACAGTCCAGCTGCTTCAGCATTATGTGGAATCAAGTTGTCAAGCCCCCACTTGATTTTTCGCATGGAATCTTTCCGGGACAGCACTGCAGATCCTTTGGTGTCTGCCCAGAGGGGGTTGGCTGGTTTGCGAGCCTCGCGCTAAGGCGAT
>JAIQGI010000042.1 GCA_020072565.1 Terriglobia bacterium | reverse complement strand
ACCAGGTCAGACTGCGTTTCGAGCTCGAAAGCATCACAGAGAATACGACCTTCGTCCATCGCAAGCCTTACGGGGCACAATAACATTTTCATGCACCTGGGTGCACCCCCGGTGCATGGGAGACTGCGTTGAGATTTTTTCTTTTTTCCAACCCTACTTGGCTATAATCCGAGCCGTGGATGGAGCCGACCGGACGTATGGGCCGGCGCCGAGGGGCAAGGTACCTGACCATGACAAATGGTTCACCTGCAGCGGGTTTGTCCCGACTCGCAACCGTGTTTTTCATCGCGTGCTTCGCCGGCATCATCTACTTTCTATACCGTGTTTTTGCCCCTTTCCTCTCCGTCCTGATATGGGCCATTGTCCTGGCGGTCATCTTCTTCCCCGTGTTTGATCGTGTTTGCGCCCGCCTGCGCGGGCGACGCGCAGCCGCCGCCTTCATCACTTGTCTGCTGATCCTGCTTCTCATCGTGCTGCCGGTCACCGTTCTTGGAGTTCTGGTCACTCAGCAATCGATCGCTCTTTACCAGAGCATCCAGGAAAATGCGGGCTCTCTGAGCAATGTCACGGCAAAACTGCACGAGCTTCAGTCCAGACCCGCGGTTCAGCGCGTTACGCTTCTGGCACAGAGGTGGCTAGGCGCCAAGGAATTTGACCTGCAGCAGTTTCTGCGTGAGGCGGCCAGCAGCATCAGCAGATTCCTCCTGGACAAAGGTCCGTCGTTCCTCAGAGACGTGGGCAAGATGGTGCTCGACTTCTTTCTGATTTTTATCACCATGTTCTTCCTGCTGCGGGATGGCCCGATGCTGATGGAAATAATCAGGACCTCGAGTCCGCTTCCCGACGCCTACGAATCGGAGCTCATCAAGAAATTTCAGGATGTCAGCTATGCGACCTTTTTCGGTTCGCTGCTGACCGCGGCAGTCCACGGGGGGGCGGCGAGTCTGCTGTTCCTGGTGTTAGGCCTCCCGGCTCCGCTTTTTTGGGGAGCGGTCGTCTCGCTGACATCGCTGGTTCCCATCGTGGGGTCGGCTCTGGTCTGGATTCCCTGGGCCGCTTATCTCATGCTGGCAGGCCAGACGACGCGCGGAATCGTCCTGCTGGCAGTCGGAGGGCTGGTGGTGAGCTCCATCGACAACGTGCTCAAGCCGATGATTATTCAGGGCAGGACCGACATGCATCCCCTCCTGGTGTTCTTCAGTGTGCTCGGCGGTCTGCAGGCATTCGGATTTCTCGGCATCCTGCTCGGACCTCTCCTGGTGGCCCTGTTTATTTCCTTCCTCAATTTCTACCGAGTCGAGTTCCGCGGCGCGCTCCAGCAGAAGGTGTCGGGAGTCAGGAGTCAGGAGTCAGAATAAGGTCAGGTCTCGTGCGTCGATATCTCCATGGTGCGCTGACGGCGTGAACTGGGGTGGTCCCGCATGTCGGTTGGGGACGCCGTGCCATATGCAGGTTTTTCTCCCCACTTCTGAATCCTCGTCGTCTGTCATCCAACCAACAGCATATGGAGATCCATGACATTGGTCCGCGTGGGGCCGGTTACGATCAAATCACCCAGGCGCCTGAAAAACTCGTAGGAGTTGTTGTCATTCAGACAATCGGCGAAAAAGGCAGCGCCGAATCGGAGCGAACGCGCCAGGGCCGTGTTGTCGACGAGAGCGCCGGCGGCATCGGTGGGGCCATCCGTGCCGTCCGTGGCCAGGGAGGCTGCCACACAGGGGGCGGGGAGGTGTGCGAGCCCGCGCACGCAATGGAGCGAGAATTCCTGATTGCGGCCGCCGCTGCCTTTTCCGAGCACCCGGACCGTGGTTTCGCCGCCGCTGATGAGGCAAGCCGGCCGCCGCAACGGCCTCCCCTCGGCCACGATTTCCCTGAGAATGCTCAGATGGAAACGCGCAGCTTCACCGGTGTCGCCTTCGAGGCGGGAGGTGAGCACCAGGGCATGATACCCGAGGCGTCGCGCAGTGCGGGCAGCCGCGCCGCAGGCCTGCGCGTTGCTTCCCACGATGAGATGAATCTTTCTCCGAAAGATCGGATCGCCCGGCCTGGGGTTCTCGGGGATTCGCCCGCCTGCGCCCGCCTTCAGGCGTTTCCTTACCGCGGGGGGAACCAGGTCCTCGATCTGCAGCTTGCGCAGTATCTCCTCGCACTGAAGGAAGGTCGTCGTGTCGGGAACCAGGGGGCCGGAAGCGATGGAGTCCAACTCGTCACCGACTACGTCGGACAGGATCAGTGATATGACGGGAACGGAAGCGAGGAGGCGGGCCAACCCGCCTCCCTTCAGGCTCGAGATGTGCTTGCGGATGGCGTTGGTCTCCCGAATAGTGGCACCGCTGTTCAGGAGCAGGCGGGTGCAGAGGAGTTTTTCTTCCCATGTGATGCCTGGGGCAGGAGCGGCGAGCAATGCCGAGCCGCCCCCGGACAGGAGACAGAACACAAGGTCCCGGGGCGTGATCTGGCTCTCGGCCATGTGGGCGATGCGTGCGCCCGCAGCGACGCTGTTCGCGTCGGGGAGCGGGTGGCCTGCTTCCATCAACTCCAGCTTCTTCAACGGAAGGCTGTGGCCATAGCGCGTGACGAGCACTCCCCCCGTCAAGCGGCCTGCCAGGATCTTCTCCAGGGCCTGGGCCATCGGCGCCGCCGCCTTCCCCGCACCCAGCACCCATACGTGCTTTACCTTGTCCAGATCGAAGCGCCGTTCGCCCACGGCAAGCTCACTGCCGGTCCTGCTCACGAATCTGCGCACCGCCGCCGCCGGGTCCACTGCGCGCAGGGCTGCAGTCCAGATGCAGGCGGCATCGGAGCGAAGCTGATGCTGCCCGCTCATGGCTGGCTCGGGACAGACGGCTGAAGATTGGGCGCGATGTGCTCGAAGATCCGGGAAAAAACGGCGACCACTTGGGGATCGAACTGGCTGTCGGCGCAACGCAGCAGCTCCGCGAGCGCCAGTTTCGGCGCGAGGGCCTTGCGATAGGGGCGGCTCCGGGTCATGGCGTCAAAAGCTTCCGCCACGGCGATAATCCGAGCCCCGAGAGGGATGATGTTGCCCTTGAGGCCGTCCGGATAACCCGCGCCGTCGTATCTCTCGTGATGATGCCGGATGTATTTGAGTACTTCTCCGTCGTCGAGGATGGGTTTCAGGACGTTCTCCGCCACGGCCGAGTGCTCCTGGATCTGACGGTACTCCTCGGTCGTCAGGGAGCCCCGCTTTTGCAGCAGGAGGTCTTCGATGGTGATCATGCCCACGTCGTGAAGGAGCGCAGCCAGATAAACCTTGCGGATGCCGTCCTTGGTCATCTTCAATTCGAGCGCGACGTGGCGCGCGATCTCGGCGACGTTGACGGAGTGCCCCACGTCGAGAGGAGTGCGCAACTCGAGCAGACGAATCAGAATCTGAGTTATGGAATAAAACAGGCGGCTGGTCTGTGCGGCCCGATCCTCTGCCATCTCCTCGAGATATTTTTGAAACTCGCGGTTGGCCTGATCCAGGCGCCTTTTCTCCATGGCCCGATCCGCGGCGACCAGGACCTCGCTCAGGTTGAATGGTTTGACGATATAGTCGAACGCGCCCATCCTGATGGTTTCCATCGCGGTTTCCGCGGTGTTCAGCCCTGTAATCATGATAACCACCGTCAGGGGATGGGAGCGCTTGAACTCCTGAAGCAAGTCGCTCACCGGACGGCCCGGCATGCGAATGTCGGTGAACGCCAGATCGAATTCCTGTGCCGAGAGTTCTGCCAGCGCCTCATCGACGCTCGCTACGACCGTGCATTTGAAGCCAGCGTCTTCCAGGATGGTCCGGAGGATTTCCCGGATGTCTGGTTCATCATCAATGACGAGGACTTGTGCTTTATTATTGGACATATTTCGGCCGCCGGGATGAAACGATGGGTTGACAGCATAGGGACTTCATAGGATCATGATTCCCACTTGCCACAAGGAGAAGCATGCCACAGCAGTTTACAACATTCAGAGAAGCTTGCGATTACAAGGTTGAAGACAAACAGCTCGAGTGCGGCGATTGCCGCCTTTTCGTTTCCGAAGAGCAATTCATCCCCTCGCCCAGTAACTGGGGCACCTGCCCGTATCACTCCCACGCTTTCGTCAAGTACCGGCGCGCCTGCTATTCTTTCGAAAAGAAGGATCCCAAGTAAAGAAGATCCGTTGAATCTCAATGCCGAGGGCGCAGTGGCCGCGGAGATACTGTGGCAAAATCACCGCTCTGCGCCGGTGGCATCGGGCTTTTGCATTTCGGGAGCAGCTCAGTCCCGATCCGCAATGGCAGCGGCCACGATGTTGGCGATCACGCCTCTCAGGTGCGTTACATCACCCTTGCCGTCCGGGTGCAGGCGATTGGTCAAGATGATAATGAACGTCTCCGTGGGTGGATGAATCCACAGCGACGTCCCCGTGAATCCCGTGTGTCCGTAGCCGCCGGCCCACAGATCGCCGCGCGGTGCAGAATAGGCCGTATCGATGTCCCAACCGTAGCCGCGCACCGGCAGTCCACCGGGTGACTGTGGGCTGGTCATGGCCTGAACGGTCGAAGCCGACAGCAAGGGACTGCCCCGCAAGTTGCCGTGATCCAGGAGCATCTGTGCGTAGATCGCCACATCCCGGGCGCTGGAAAATAAACCTGCATGCCCTGCCACGCCACCCATGCGCCATGCCGTCGGGTCATGGACCTCGCCACGAAGCATCCCCGGTGCCGATGCGGGCGCAATTCCTTTCAGGTACTGCAATGAGCGCTCGCGGGACTCGGTCGGCGCGATCCGCTCGAGCCAGGATTCCGGGGGCTTGAACCCAGTCTCGCTCATGCCAAGCGGCTGATAGACTTCCTGTTGGGTGAACACATCCAGGCTCTCGCCGCTGACCGCCCTGACGATTTCGCCCAGGGCGATGAAATTGAGGTCGCTGTAAAGGAATTCCTTTCCCGGCTGCGTCTGTACCGGCAGGCGCCAGAGTTCCTCGAGAGCCGCTTCACGCCCTTCCCAGGGCCTGGAAAGATCGAAGTCTGCAGGCAGGCCGGAGCAATGGGTCAGCAGCTGCCGCACGGTGATATCGTCCTTGCCTCCTCCGGTGAACAACGGCAGGTAACGTTTCACCTTGTCGCCGATGCGCAGACGCCCGTTCTGGGCCAGAAGCATGATGGCGGGAGTCGTGGCCAGCACCTTGGTGAGCGAGGCCATATCGAAGATGGTGTCCGTGGTCATCGCTTCAGTTTGCGGCTGGAGCGCCCGGAAGGCGAAGGCCTTCCAGTAGCCGATCTTTCCGTGGCGTGCGACCAGCACGACAGCACCGGGGGTCTCGCGCGCCTGGATTGCGGCCGCGACCGCATCGTCGATGTGGGACAACTGCGCCGGGCGCAATCCTATCGCTTCGGGAACGGCCTGCGGAAGCCCGCGGTTTTCCTGAGATGCGCCCGGGAATGCCAGGCAGAAGACAAACAGACATGCCAAAATGGTTCGGTTGCCCACTTCGTCTCCTTTGCGGAGGAGTAATTATAATAAGCAAAAGCGGGCACAAAGGGCACGAATAACGTGAAGAAAAAAATCTCAACGCAGAGGACACCGGGAAGAGCTGTCCGAGGATGCCGCCAGATGCACACCGATGCAGTTCATGGGACTCCGAAGTTTTTTTCTGCGTCCTCCGCGTTGAGGTTGCACTCTGTTCGTGTTCTTGGTGGCTGCTCCAGCTTTAACTTCCGATGATACAATCGTTGCGGGGGTGTTTATGAACGAGTTTCGCGGCGTGGATTTCTACCAGGCGGATGATCTTCTTTCGCAAGACGAAAAAATGGTGCGTGAAACCGTGCGCTCCTTCGTCAACGACAAGATTTTGCCGATCATCGATCACCATTTCGAGAGTGCGACTTTTCCTATGCACCTGGTCCCGGAGATGGCTGAAGTGGGCCTGTTGGGCGCGAACCTTCCGGAGGAGTATGGTTGCGCCGGCATGAAGGATGTCGCTTACGGCCTGATGATGCAGGAGCTTGAGCGCGGCGACAGCGCGCTGCGCAGCTTTGCCTCCGTCCAAGGGGCGCTGGTCATGTACCCGATCTACACCTTCGGATCGGAAGTGCAGCGGCGGCACTGGCTGCCGAAGCTGGCACGGGGCGAGGCGATCGGTTGCTTCGGATTAACAGAACCGGACCATGGGTCGGATCCCGCGGGGATGATCACACGTGCGGTGAAGGACGGTGATCGCTGGGTGCTGAACGGCACCAAGTCCTGGATAACCAACGGTACCATCGCCGATGTCGCGGTCGTATGGGCGAGGCTGCACGACGAGGTGCGCGCATTTCTGGTCGAGAAAGACACGAAGGGGTTTGCCGCTCCGGAGATCAAACACAAGCTGTCACTGAGGGCATCCGTCACCTCGCAGCTGATCCTCGAGGATTGTTCCATCCCGGCCGAGAACCTGCTGCCGGGCGCGCAAGGACTCAAATCAGCCTTGATGTGCCTGAATCAGGCTCGATATGGGATCGCCTGGGGCGCGCTCGGGGCGGCCGCCGCCTGCTACCACACGGCTCTGGAATACGCCAAAACGAGAGTGCAGTTCAGCCGCCCGATCGCGGGCTTTCAATTGGTGCAGGAAAAGCTGGCCTACATGCTCACCGAGATAACCAAGGGGCAACTGCTCGCGCTCCAGCTCGGGCGGTTGAAGGAAGCCGGCAAGCTCCATTTCGCTCAGACCTCGCTTGCCAAGCGCAACAACGTCGCCATTGCGCTCGAAAGCGCGCGCCTGGCTCGCGACATACTCGGCGCCAACGGCATCAGTCTGGAGTTTCCCGTGATCCGCCATATGTGCAATCTCGAAACGCTCAAGACTTACGAGGGCACCCATGACATTCACACCCTGATTCTCGGCCAGGCGATTACGGGGTTGGAGGCTTTCACCTGAAAAATCCCAAATAGAGTGATGAGTCATGAGTGATTGGTCAGTTGCTTGCTCGTCACCAAGGGCTCATCACTCATCTGCGGGACAGCGGATCCTCGCGCAGGCTGAGGATCTCACGGATCTTGATCTTGAGAGGCTCCAGGTCGGCAGACTTGATGACATAAGCGTCGGCGGCCCAGGTGAGGAAATCGTCCTGGTAGGAGGAGTAGGCACTATTGAGTATGATGGGAATCTTCCCATGATTGCGGAGGATTTCGGCCATGGCGTCGAGCCCATCCTTATCGGGCATCCGGATATCCATAATGATCAAATCCGGGGTCTCTCTTGCCACACATTCCGTCGCTTCGTTGCCGTTTTTGGCCAGCAGTACGCGATAGCCTTCGGTTTCCATCTCGGCCTGGTACAGCCTGAGCAGGTTCCTGTCATCCTCGACAATCAGGATGGTGTTCATTGCTTCTACTCCTCAAATTGCGCCGCGGCTGCGCGAACCGGCGCTGCGAGCTCGCCCTCGGGATTGATGGCCAGCCGCATGGTGAAGGCAGTTCCCTCTCCGGGCGCGCTCTTGAAGCGGAGAGATCCGTGGTGGTTTTCCACGACCTGACCCACGATGGCAAGCCCCAGCCCTGTACCCGTGGTCTTGGTCGTGAAGAACGGCTTGTACAGCTTGTTCCAGTTCTGCTTCGGGATGCCGATCCCGGTGTCGCGGACCTCGATCTCCAGAAACTCGGTGTCGGCGGAGGTCGTGACGGTAACGGTCCCGCCGGCAGGCATGGCTTCGAGGGCGTTGGATACGAGGTTCATCAGGGCTTGCCGCACCTGGAGTTCGTCGATCCGTGCGATCGGGAGATCGGGTTTGAACCGCAGCATCGTGTGCACGGAACCTCGCTGGGTCTCATCCTGCATCGTGATGAGAACGCTTTGCACCAATGCGTTGACGTCTGTCGGCTTGAACTCCGGATTGGAGATCCTGCGGTAAGCGAGCACCTCCTCGACCAACCTCTCCAGACGGGAGACGTCCGATACGATGAACTCCATTTCTTCTCTTCGGGGATCCTGGTGCGGCATCGTGCGCAGCAGCCTTCTGGCAAAGCCTCCGATGGATGCCAGAGGAGCCCGGATTCTGAATGCCAGCAAGGTAGCCAGCCTGCCCATGGTCGAAAGCCTCTCCACCTTCAGAAGCTGCTGCTGGCTTTCGCGCAAGGTTACGTTTTGGCCCTCGGAGATTTTGATCTGACCCATCAAGCGCTGGTAGAGCCGGGTATTCTGGATGGCTGCGCTCGCTTCCTGGGCGAATATTTCCAGGAGCCTGAGGGTGGCGATGTCGATCGGAACACGTGCGATGGCGTTATCGGCGATCAAGAGCCCCAGATCTTTTTCCGCAAGGAAAAGTGGGGCTACAGCGAACTCATCCGTGCCAAACAGCCGGATCAACTCCTCGTCGACGGGAAGGCCGTGCGGCATGAACACGCCTTTGACAGCACGGGCGGACTCGTGAGACTTCAGGATCCGGACCAGCGGGCTCGTGCCGTCGCCCAGGGGGATCAGTATGCGGGAAACAAGTTCGTTAACCCACCTGTCCTTCTTGATTTCTGTGGTGAGGATGGAGTCCAGAAGGTCGCCCAGGGATTCGTGTTTTTCCTGCAGATCCTGCCAGATTCCGAATGCTTCCTCCGGCGTCTCGGGACCGATGGCGAGCCGGCCGCGCAGCGTCTTCGCCTCCTCATCCAGCAGCAACACGAAAGCGCGATTGAAGCCCAGGCCCCTTCCAGCCGTGACCCCGACGAGGATGATGTACAGCGCCTTCTCTTCATCCACCGTTTTCTGGAGCGCGTGGCTGACGTGGTAGAGGATGGTCAGCTCGGCGAGGCGACCTTCCAGGGAGGCGGCTGCGAAAGCAGACTGGGAAAGATCTTGCACACTCATAGTCCAAAATCTGGAAGCGGATCAAGATCCGCGTTTCCCACACAAATCCACACCCGATCTTCAGGCGTGTCTTCTCCGATAAATCTTCTCATACAGTTGCATGTACTTGCGCGCCGATTCCTCCCAGGACCAGCGCTGCAGCATGTCACGCACCACGAGTCGGCGCCAGCGCTCCGAATCTGCAAAGACGACGAGTGCGCGCTCGATCGTGGTCATCATCTCCGCTGCGGTGTAATCCCTGAAAACAAACCCGGTCCCGCTGTCACTCTGGAGATTGTAATCCGTGATCGTGTCGGCAAGCCCGCCGGTAGACCTCACGATCGGGACCGTCCCGTAACGCAAGCTGTAAAGCTGGTTCAGCCCGCAGGGCTCGTACTTGGAAGGCATCAGGAACATGTCGGCGCCCGCCTCGATCTGATGGGCCAACTGGTTGTCGAACCCGAGTTTGACTGCGATTTTTCGCGGATAGCGGGAGGAGATGTTCTCGAACAGCTCATGGTATTTGATCTGGCCGGTTCCGAGTACGACCATCTGCAGGTCCGCAGCCGCGATTTCTTCGATGGCATCCCCGATCAGATCAAAGCCTTTCTGGTCGGCCAGCCGCGAGATGATCCCGATCAGGGGAACTCTCCCCTTTTGCTGAGGGAGCCTCATGGCCTGCAACAGGGCGGCCTTGCACCTGGCTTTGCCCGAGAGATCCTGAGTGGAATAACGCGCCGCGATCAGCGGGTCAGTCTCCGGGTTCCACTCGTCATAATCGATGCCGTTGACGATTCCGTACAGATCCTTCGCCCTCATTTTCAGGACCCCTTCCAAGCCAGAACCGTATTCGGGACCGGACTGGATCTCCTTCGCATAGGTCTCACTCACGGTATTCACAAGGTCGGCGGTCTCGATGCCAATCTTCATGAAGTTCACCTTGCCCCAGAACTCGAAAGGGGAAGGAGTGGAAAAATGCCTGGGATCGATCCTTGCCCAGCGCAGGGCTTCTTTGGGGTACAGGCCCTGGTAAGCCAGATTGTGAATCGTGAAGAGGCACCCCGTCTGGCGATAAAAAGGGTCATTCAGATGCACTGTGCGTAGCAACCCTGGAATGAGCGCGGTCTGCGAATCGTGACAATGGACCACGTCCACGGGCTGTCCCAGTCTGAGCAGCAGTTCGAGGCCCGCCTTGGCGTAGAAAGCAAGGCGCTGCATGTTGTCCGGATATCCTTCCTTGGTCACCGGGTCGTCATAAACGCCTGCGCGCGAAAAATATCCTCCTCCGCCCAGAAAGAACACTTCCACACCTGTTCCGGGCATGGCTGTTTGGGCAACCTCGACGCGCACGGCGTCTGATCCCACGAGGATGTCGAACGGGGGGACGGTGGCGCTGGGATGGATGCCGAACTGCTCGCGGGCAATTACCTGATACGCGGGCAGGACTACGGTAACCTGCGCGCCTAGTTTCTCGAGCATTTTTGGCAGAGCGCCGACCACATCTGCCAGCCCTCCCACCTTGATGTAAGGCGCAGCTTCAGCAGAGAAGGTTACAATGTGCCTGCGATCCTGTTTTGCCATGCCACCCCTCGGGTACATGCGAACCTGGAATCGGTTTTTTTGCCGCCTGCTCCCGGAGCTCCCGCAAAGAGCTTCTCATGTGACTAATTATAGCTCTACTTCCCGGAGGTATTTGGCCGCTTCTTCCGGCGCCGTGGGGTTGATGTAGAAACCGGTACCCCACTCAAAACCGGCGATGCGGGTAAGGCGAGGCATGATTTCGATGTGCCAGTGGTAGTCGACCGCGATGGTGTCCCAATAAGCGGTACGCTTGGGCATCACCCTCACGTTGGGAATGGTATGTATCAAAAAATTGTAGGGTGGGTCGTTCAGGCATTTCTTGATTCTCGACAGCACTTCCTTGAGCGCAAGCGCCAAGTCATGGATCATGCCGTCGCTGATTTCGGCAAAGCTGTGGTAGTGGTACCGTGGCGCCAAGAAAAGCTCGAAGGGGAAGCGCGAGGCGTAGGGCGCGAGGGCGACGAAACGATCGTTCGATATGACGATGCGCTCCCCGGACTCCACCTCCTGCTCGATGACATCGCAGAAGATGCAACGCTCCTTATAACGGTAGTGGTCTCTTGCCGAGGACAACTCCTGCGCTATAGTGAGAGGCGTAACGGGAGTGGCAATGATCTGGGTGTGCGGGTGCGGGAGGGAAGCTCCTGCGGCCGCCCCGTAATTCTTGAAAATCAGGATGTACTTGAAGCGGAAATCACGCAGCAAATCGATCAGACGCTCGCGATACATCCAGATCACTTTCTTGAGATCCTCGACCGGCATGTCAGCCAGGCTCAGGTCGTGGCGTGGAGTCTCGATGATGACTTCGTGCGCGCCCACCCCGTTCATCCGGTCGTGGATGCCGATGCCTTTGCGATCCAGCTCGCCTTCGATGCGCAGCGCGGGAAACTTGTTGGGGACTACGCGCACCTGCCAGCCTGGGGAATTCGGCCCCCGTCCGTCGTAGCGTATCGCTGCGATCTCCGGAGGCGTCTTGCTCTCGTTGCCCGCGCAGAAGGGACAAAATCCGCCCGCTGTGCCCAATTCCGGCCGCGGGAAATCGTCGGGTCGGCGGCCGCGTTCGGAGGCGATGATGACCCACCGTTTCTGTATCGGATCGTGTCGTAGTTCAGGCATATAGTGGAAGCTTATCGGTAGGTTTCAGGTTTGTGCATTTCTGCTGGAAAGCAGCGATGCCGAATCACAGTGATCAATCTCAAGGTCAACATTAAACTGAAATCCTAACACTCCTTTCCCCCCAATTCAACGCTGCTGCGACACAGACAGCAGGGAAAAAGCCAGCGGCGAACGACACGGCGCGGCATGGCCGCATCCAAAAAACCCAAACGCTGCTGCTTTTTGCCCGCAGTGTCCGGGTCGCACCGTGATGGTGAAGATCCCCGTCGAATTGCCCGCTGCGAGGCATTATGGTTGCGGAAGGATGTGCTGGATGTAGCGCTTGCCCTCGTGATCCATCAGGTGCGCCTTGCCGGCGAAGATGAACTGGATGGGACGTTCGCGATCGGTGGCCATTCTTGCGATGTCCTCGAATTTCTGAAAAACCAGCGGGGCGCGTTTATAGGTCGCGAAACGCCTCGCGAAGCCGATCGTCAGGGCGTCGGGATTCAACAGCGGATCGAGGTGGATAAACTCGGGTTGCGACCGGTGCGCTCCCATGTGCGGAGAGCGGCGCCGCGCGTACTCGATCAGAGCCCGGCGCAGCATGTAGCGGAGCGACCAAAGCTCTTCGTCGGACACAAACTCCGGATCGAGCATTTTCTCCCAGAACGCCTGGGTGTGAATCTCACGGGCCCAGCGCGCGCCGAGCTTGCGCTTCCAGAAGCTGCGCACCGGCCCCTTCATCCAGCCCAGCAAGTGGATGCCGTTTGTGATGTGGCCGATCGGCACTTCGTCCACGGTGCGGTCGGGATAGAGCGAGTGCCACATCTTTCTGCTCACCTGCCCGTGGAGTTCGCTGACCGCGTTTGCGGTGCGGGAAGCCCTCAGGGCCAGGACGGTCATGCAAAAGGTCTCGTTCGCATCCCCCGGATGAATCCGGCCCAGGGCCAGGAATTCCGCCGGGGACGAGGTCATTTGAGGCAGGATTCGGTGGAACGCATAACGCACCAGTTCCGGCGAAAAACGGTCGTGTCCGGCCGCCACCGGTGTGTGAGTGGTGAAGTGGCATTCAGTCCTGGTCGCCTCCAGGGCCTGGGCGAAGGAAGCACCTTGGGCGATCTTCTCTCTCATCAGCTCGGCGGCCAGGAAGGCCACGTGCCCCTCGTTGATGTGATACACCAACGGCTGGACGCCGAGAGCGCGCAGGAGGCGCACGCCGCCGATGCCGAGAAGCAGCTCCTGCATGATGCGGGTCGTGTTGTCGCCTCCGTACACGTGAAGCGTCAGGTCGCGGTAGCGCTGCTCGTTTTCAGGGCGATCGCAGTCCAGCAGGTAGACCTGGCAACGGCCGACATTGACACGCCAGGCCTGGAAGCAGACGCGGCTGAGGTCGATGTCCGCATAGCAGGTAAGCGGGGTGCCGTCGGCTTTCAGGACCGGCTCGACCGGCAGGATCTTGGGATTCAGCAGAGTATAGTACTCGGTTTGCCAGTTATCGTGGTTGATCGCCTGCTGGAAATAGCCCTCGCGATAGTACAGGCTGACACCCACAAAGCCGATTCCGAGGTCACTGGCCGAGCGGGCGTGGTCCCCGGCCAGGATGCCCAGGCCGCCCGCGGCAATGGGCAGAGTCTCGTGAAAGCCGAACTCGGCCGTGAAATACGCCACCGGATGCTTCTGCAATGCGGGCGCGTGCCGCAAACCCCACGTGTTGGTGTCGTTCAAGTAAGCCTCGAAGGATTTGAGCGCCCCGCGCACCTGGGCAGCGAACCTTGGATCCTGCAGGCGCACTCCCAGTTCATAATCCGATACCTCGTGAAGGACCGCGACCGCATTGTGATAGAGGTTCTGCCACCCGCGCGGTGAGAGACCGTGGAAAATATCCTGGCAATCCTGGTTCCACGTCCACCAGAGGTTGCCCGCCAGACGTTTGAGCCTTGTGATCAGCGAGATGATTTCATCCGGCGGAAGACTGACCTTGCCCATCTATACTATCCACTCCTGTTCATCCAGGCGCCAGGGATCGACCGGCACGACCAGGAGGCCCGTGGACGGAAACCTCTCCAGCTCCCGGTCCTTTTCGAAAAGCGCGATGAAGAACCGGATTTCATCCGGCTCCGCGACGCCGAGAGCCTTGAGCGGGATGCCGATCTCCAGAATTTTGGCGCCGGCCACCGTGGGTGCCTGATCCGCGACGGGAGACCTGAACTCGCTGCAGTCCCAGCGCTCGGCGGACCGATCCACCACCATCCGGCATTCCTTAGGCGCCATGAAGTGCAGTCGCACCGACACCTGGGGCGGCAGTTTTTGCAGCCCGCCTGTGAAGTCCAGGCGCATGTAGAATCGAGCGGCGTCGAAGCCGAAATAGACCTTTTCCAGATGGCGCACTACCTGGTGCATCGCTCCGCCGCCGGCAGGAGTGGCAAAACCGGCCGCCAGCCATTCGAAGTAGTCGGTCACCTTGCCATCCAATTGGGGCGTCATGGTGTGAACGGGATTCCGGTACTGCGTCCGGACATCCGCCTTCTTGATGGGAACATCCAGCCCTGCGGGACAGGCTTGACCGAGCAGCCGATAGATGTTTTTGAGATGGCTGCGGAAGAGGGTGTCGAACTCGACGGCGTTCTCCGTCTGGTGGTCGTCGCCGTACCACCAGAACCAGTCGCTCCCTTCGGCAATCATCACTTCCTGGAGGGCCCTGTCCCGTTGCCGCGTGTCCGTGATTTCGCGCTCAAGGCGCGCGAACGCCTGGCGGGCAGCCGTGAGGGCATCCCACGCCGCGTTCTTCTCCGGATGGCCGATCCAGGTGGTAAGGCAGCTGTAAATCCAGCTGCCGGCGGCAATGGTATCGAGCGGCTCCCGGTGTGCCTCCAGGTCGAGAAACTCGGAGAAGGTCACCGTGCGCAGAAAGTCGGCTTCCATCATCCTGCGGTAGAGCAGCGCGAGGAACTCCGCCCCATTTCGGGGGTAATGCTCCCACGCATTCTCTCCGTCGAGGATCACCGGCACCACGTAATGGCGCCCATCATCCGGCAGTGCGTCGTGGATCAAGCGCAGCCGCTGCAGGAAGTCGCCGACGGCCTCGTCGGTGTTCCAGCGCCCGTAGGTGAATCCGATCAGGTCCGAAAGGGCGTGATCGCGGAAGAAGAGGGCCGGCCCCCCGGCGCGGCTCCAGACACAACACCTTTGTTCCGGCGTGAGCGCTCCGCCGCCGTGTCCCGACTTCCTCAATGAATTCAGCAGCACGCCTTCGTCGGATGCCAGCCAGCGCAGCCCTGCTTCCTGAGCTAACGCGGATGCTGCGTCGCTGATGGATCCCTCGGACGGCCACATGCCCCGGGGCGCCTGCCCAAAAACCTCCCGGAAACGACCCTGCGCGCGCGCCACGTGCTCGCGCGCATCCGCCGGGCAGGAGAACTGGTTGGCCGGCAGTGTGATGTCGGGTGTGGCCTCGCGCGCCGAACGGCTGTCGAACAGCAGCGGCAGAATCGGGTGATAATAGGGAGACACGGAGATCTCCACGCCGTGCTCTTCAAGGAGCTTCCGATAGAGGGGAAGAATCCGGCCGATGAAGGCGGCCTGAAGGTCCAGCAAGTGCACCTTCTCCTCCTCCGTGAAGTCCCTTCCCTTGTGGAGCATCGCAGCGATTGCGGGATCGCGCCTCAACTCATTGCCGCACCAGCTGAGGTTGAACCAGACCTGCAAATCGCGGTAATCCTGGCTCGAGTAGCGCTTCAGAGCGGCACTGTATTCGCCCTGGGCGTCAGGCGAGCCGCGCCGATCGAGGAGCTCCTTGTAGCGCGGATAGGGGAGAATCATCTGCTTCCAGGGGAGCTGAAAGAAACTCCGGAGCAGAAAGGACTTTTCTCGCTCATCGAGCTCCGTGGCCTTGCGGAGCGTGAGCGCTGCATAGGTTTCCCGCGCTGAGCCCTGAGCGTAGGCTTCGAGCTGATCCATCATGGAGGGCACGACATTAATGGTGATGTGTATGCCCGGAACCTGGGCCGCCAGAGCGCCCATGTCGTAGTAATCCTTGACGGCGTGGAACCTCGTCCAGGGCAGATAGATCTCGCCGGTCTCCTCATTGCCGTAATCCGGCTGGTGCATGTGCCAGAGAAAAGCGATACACAGCGGCTTCTTCGCCATTGTTTCTCCTGTGAGGGCGAATAACTCTAACCGCTCCCACGGCGTAAATACAAGGGGGACGACGCCTGAAATGCACCGCACTCTCTGCTGCCCTCCACGGCCTATGCGTCAATCTTTTGCTTTTCAATATTATTTGCAGTGCAGGGTTCGCGGATCCCCTGATGACGAATGCCTGGCTTTGTCCTTGGTCGCCGGGTTGGGGGGCCGGGATCGTGCGACTGGCGCGGATTTCGCTTGACTGGCTCCGCGAGGCAATGCTAATCGTCATTGCATATTCGATCCAACAGCAGTGATCCCAACAAAGGAGGAAAACTCTTTGAACAAAGGAGACCTGGTAGGGAAGATTGCCAAGGACGCGGGAATTACCAAGCGTCAGGCTGAAGCGGTATTCAACTCTCTGATTGGAGGCATCAAGTCCTCCATGAAAAAGGGTCAGAAAGTCACAATCGTCGGTTTCGGCACCTTCTCCGTCGCTAAGAGAAAGGCGCGCAAAGGACGAAATCCCCAGACCGGCGCACCGATCAAGATCGCGGCGCGCAAGGTTCCCAAATTCACTCCGGGGAAAGAGCTGAAAGGCGCTGTAAAATAGCCGTGCGCAGCCGGCAGCATCGCAAGATCGGCCTGCCGGCCGGACCGCGGCACAAAAAAAGCGGCAGGCAGTGGCACTCGGAGCCGCTGCCTGCCGCCAACTGCCTGTTGGAGACCACCTTCTAGTTCTTGCTTACGAAGTCTGCAAATTCGCGGAGCTTGCAGGAGCGATAGGGGCTGCGCAGCTTCAAAAGCGCTTTCTCCTCGATCTGGCGGATCCGCTCGCGCGTGACCTGGAACATCTCACCCACCTCCTGCAACGTGTACTCCTTCCCCGTTTCGTTCAGGCCGTACCGCATGCGTACGATCTCCTGCTCGCGGGCAGACAGGGTCTGAAGCGCCGCGTCCGTTACCTCGCGCAGGCTGTGCCTCATGACGTCGTCGTCCGGGGAAATTGCGGTCTTGTCTTCGATGAACTTGTTCAGTACCGCATCCTTGTTGTCGGAGATCGTGGACTCCAGCGAGATGGGTTCCTGAGCTGCCTTGAGAATCTGGGTGACCTTGGACACCGGGGTCTTCAGCTCCTTCGCCAGCTCGTGCACGCTGGGTTCGCGTCCCATGCGCTTCGACAACTCATTCGAAGTCTTCAGCACCCGGTTCATGGCCTCGACCATATGGACCGGGATCCGGATGGTCCGTCCCTGATCCGCGATCGCACGGGTGATACTCTGACGAATCCACCAGGTCGCATAGGTGGAAAACTTGTGGCCCAGGCGATAGTTGAACTTGTCGACGGCCTTCATCAGCCCGATGTTTCCTTCCTGGACCAGGTCAAGCAGATCGAGGCCCGGATACGAATAGT
The DNA here is from genome assembly GCA_020072565.1 of Terriglobia bacterium. NCBI lineage: Bacteria > Pseudomonadati > Acidobacteriota > Terriglobia > Terriglobia bacterium. Next base: position 45,031 of record JAIQGI010000042.1, on the reverse strand, counting down.
TCTTCGCGATGCTGAGCACCAGCCTCAGATTGGCGCGGACAAACTCGTCCTTGGCCCGGGCCATCTCCGCCTTGTTTTCGTTGATCAGGTTGACGATCTTGCGCAGCTCGCCGGCGTCCGTCAGATACTCGGTTTCCAGGGCTCTGCGGCGGGCCCGGGCGGCGCGAATGCTGCTCGCGGCCTTTTCTGCCGATCTCCTGGACATGCCGCTGACCTTCTCGCTCCACTCCATCCGGTTCAGCACATCCTGCAAGCCGCCCACGAGGTGATTGATCTGGTTTTCGGTGAGCTCGATCTTCGAGAGCGTCTGAAAAACCGCCTCGCGGCAATGCCTGATTTTGGCAAGCTCTTTGGTGCGGCTGCCGGCGCGGACTCCTTGGCGCTTCATGTTGAGCTTCATCTCGCGATAACGCTTTTCGAGCCGCTCGAGCCGCTGCATGATGCGGCGGATCTCCTGTTCGCGAGCGCGATTGCGCTCCTCCAGCGACACCTCGCTCTCAGTTTCGTGTTGGATCTCCGGGCCGTTGGGCGCCACTGCGCTCTGGATCATGGAAGCCGGCTGCAACTCCGCGCCCAGCTCCATCAATCTGGCCGAGCTGATCGAGGTCAGGGAAAGGAGTCGAAGCGTATTGATCTTGGCCGCCTCGATCTTTTTCGCCAGGTAGACCTCCTCCTCACGCGTAAGCAGAGGAATTTTGCTCATGCTTCGATAGTAAATATAGAGCGGATCCGCCGAAGGAGCAGATTCCCCCTTGACCACAGGCCGGTCCTCCGAGGGCACGCGGCTGAAACGTACACGATCGACGTAGTTGGCCCGGGTCACACCGGAAAACTCATCGTCGGTTCCGGCTTCTTCTTCCATATCGCCCGAATCGTAGAGATCCGCGCTCTCCGTGACTTCATCTTCTTCTAATTCGATCATAATAGTCGACGCCCCAACCCTGGAATCAGACTTGTAAGGCAACGTGTTAACACCTTCCTTTGGAATTACTTAGGAGCATCCTGGAAGCTCCCGTTCCGGGTACCCCTCCCTGCCCGAGAAAACTATCACGACTAATAGATAGCGGGGGGCAGGAAATAGTTTCAAAAAGCGGGAGTTTTTTTGTGCCCATAAAATCACAATTCTTCAACGCCATGCCCCACTCCTACCAGGGGTAATAGGTTTATACGCCGGATTCGGAAATGGGTTCCACAATATTTATGAACTTTTTTGTCCAATTTTGCCGGCTTGCCTGCAATTGACGCGAAAAAATGATGACTCAGATGCTCGCCCGGCGGCCGGAAATCTGAAATGTGCTGCGGTCTCGGCGACCTGAGCCCACCCTGCGTTGAGATCTGCTGAATGCGGCTGTACCGTGCAATTCTCATCGAGGCAGCTTCTTGCCGCAGTGGCTAAATCCCGGCCATTGCAGAGTGAAAGTTGACGAGCCGTGCTAAATTCACTAATATTCCGTTTTTTGTGAGCCAATCTCGGGAGGTTCAGGCGTGATAGAAGTAGATCATCTGACCAAGGTTTACAACGGCCGCAAGGCAGTGGACCAGATTTCCTTCACTGTCCAGAAGGGCGAGATTCTCGGACTCCTGGGGCCAAACGGGGCAGGCAAGACCACCACGATGCGCATCCTTACCTGCTACATGCCGGCTACCGATGGCACTGCGCGCGTCGCCGGATTCGATGTTTTTGAGGAGAGTCTGGAGGTCAGGCGCCGGATCGGCTATCTGCCGGAAACACCTCCTCTTTACCCGGAAATGGCGGTCGAATCCTATCTGCACTTCGTGGCCAAGATCAAGGGGGCTCCTCCATCGCAGCGCAAGGCGATGGTTGACGATGCGATGCAGAAATGTGCCATCGGAGATGTCCGCCACCGAATCATCAGCAAGCTCTCCAAGGGATACAAGCAGCGGGTGGGCCTGGCGCAGGCACTGCTCAAAAATCCCGAGGTGCTCATTCTGGATGAGCCCACGATCGGCCTGGACCCCAAGCAGATTTTTGAAGTCCGCTCTCTCATCAAGGGTCTTGCGGGAGATCACACCGTCATTTTGTCGACCCACATCCTTCCTGAAGTGAGCATGACCTGCAACCGGGTGGTCATCATCAACAATGGCAAGGTCGTTGCCATGGATACTCCTACTGGGCTGACAAACCAGATGAAGGGTGCCGAGAAGATTGCCCTGTCGGTGGACGGCCCCAGAAATGCAGTGATCGAGAAGCTCAAAAGCATCAGCGGAGTGCTGAGTGTGAAAGCGGAGGGCGAGGAAGACGGGGCGCCCTCGAACTACCTCGTCGAGTGCAAACTCGAGACCGATTTGCGCCGCTTGCTCGCCAAGGAGGTCGTTTCCCAGGGATGGGGCTTGCTCGAGTTGCGCGGCGTATCCATGAGCCTCGAAGATGTCTTCATTAACCTCGTGACACAAGAATAATGCGGGCGGCGATCTCCGCGGAACCTGCCCCGGGCTTGAGGATTTTGCTATGAAAAACATTCTGGCTATCTGGCAGCGTGAGATGAAGAGTTACTTCGTCTCCCCCATAGCCTATGTGGTGCTGACGGTTTTTCTTTTCATTGCCGGCTTTTTTTTCTACACCATCCTGACGGCATGGGTTCAACAGACCATGATGCAGGCGGCATACGGTCAGGGCTCGTCTCCCGTGGACGTGCCCGGCATGGTGAGCCGGAGCTTCTTCGGCACCATCAGCGTGGTTCTCCTTTTCATGATTCCGATGCTGACGATGGGGCTGTTCGCTGAAGAAAAGAAGCGCGGCACGATTGAGCTCCTGCTCACGACCCCCGTCGGCAATCTGCAGGCCATGATGGGGAAATACCTGGCCAGTCTGACCTTTCTGTTGATTATGTTCCTCGCCAGCGGCATCACGATTTCCGCCCTCTTTATTTATGGACAGCCCGATTGGAAGCCGATCCTGGCGGGCTACCTCGGGCTGATCCTTTATGGAGCGGCTCTGCTGGCGGTGGGTCTTTTCATCTCCACGCTCACCGAAAACCAGATTGTCGCCGGCGTGATTACTCTCGGCGTCATCCTCGTTCTCTGGTTGATCGATGCCCTGGCATCGGGCGTGCAGGGCATGATGAAGGATGTGATCAGTTATTTGTCAGTCATCAGCCATTTGGACGATTTCATCAAAGGCGTGATCGATACAACGCATGTGATCTTCTATCTCACATTCGCGTTTTTTGGACTTTTCCTTACGTATCGCTCGCTTGAATCGCTGCGGTGGAAAAGCTAATGAGCAAACTCTTGCAAAAGCTGGATATCGTAGGCGTGCTGCTGCTGGTAGCCGCGGTCCTGTATTACTCGGTGAACAACATCTTCGACAAGTGGGCGATTGGGCTGGCCCTGTTGGGCGGCGCTTCGATCGTCGCCGGGGTCATCGCCAACTACAAGCAGATCATGCTGACCCTCGGCAAACGCTCGACGAAGTATTTCACCAACTATGTAGTCTCTGTCGTGCTCGTGCTTGGCCTTGCGGCGGGGCTCAACTTCATCGGCCAGAGGCACTCGAAGCGCTTTGACCTGACTGCGATGGGCCGGTTCACACTCGCGCCTCAAACCGCGCAGATACTCAGCAAGCTCAGCAAGGATCTCGAGATCAAGGTGTTCTTCCCGGGCGGGGATTACCCCCCCATGAAGGAACTCCTGACTCAGTACCGGGCCGCCAATCGCCATGTGCGCTTCGAGTTCGTCGATCCCGACAAACGCCCTGAGGTCGCCAAACAGTATGGCGCCACCGAATACAGAACGTTTCAGAATCCCTTCACGGGCTCCACACTCAAGACCGGAACCGTCGTGATCCTTTATGAAGGACGGCAGGAGAAAATCGAGAAACGCGATCAGGAGATTCGCGAAGAGGATCTGACCAATGCCATCATCAAGGTTCAAAGGACCGAGTCCAAAACCGTTTATTTCATCCAGGGGCACGGCGAGAAGGATCCGACCAGCACCGAACGCGACGGCTACTCGTTCGTAAAGAAGGCTCTGGAAGATCAGGGTTACAAAGTGCAAACCGTGAATCTGGCGGCGGAAGGGAAAATTCCCGCCGATGCCAAAGTGCTGGTCGAGGCGGGTCCAAAGTCGGAGCCTTTTCCTCAGGAACTGGCATTTCTGAATGACTTTCTGAATAAGGGAGGCGGATTTCTGGTGCTGCTCAGCCCTGCCCCGGCTCCATCTCTGGATTCTCTCTTGAAGGGCTGGGGAGTGCAAGCGGACAACGACATCATCCTTGATGTGAGCGGCATCGGACGGCTCATGGGCGCAGGTCCAGCTGTTTCCCTGGTTACAGGTTACGAAACCCACAGAATTACGGATCGATTCAGGGAGACGACCTTTTTCCCGCTCGCGCGTTCGGTTGCGGCGGCGAAAGATTCAGTCGCCGGGGTGACTGTGGAGACTCTGTTCAAGAGCAATCAGAATAGCTGGGGCAAAACGGACTTAAAAAGCATTCAAAGCGGAGGGGAAGTAAAGGTCGGGGAAAAGACAGATCTGAAAGGCCCGCTGTCTCTGGCCGTTGCCGTAGCCAAGGAGGTGAAAGCCTCTTCGGACACCAGCCCCGCTTTGAAAGCGCGCATGGTCGCAGTCGGCAATTCGGATTTTGCGATCAATGCCAACTTTGGAGCCGGCGGCAACGGCAACCTGTTCCTGAACATGGTCAGCTGGCTGGCGCAGGATGAAGACCTGATCTCGATACGGCCCAAGGCCCCCGAGGATCGCAAGGTGATCATGTCGCAGAGCCAGCAGACGACGCTTCAGATCCTGGTGCTGGCGCTCCTCCCGGGTGCCGTACTCGTAGCCGGTATCATCGTCTGGACTCGCCGGAGAAAATAGCATGCGCTTCAAGGGTACCTTGATTCTCCTGGTCTTGTGCCTGGGTTTGGGGGCATTCCTGTATTTCTACGAAATCAAAGGCGGGGAACAGCGCAGCAAGGCGAAAGAGGGGGAGAACGTCGTCTGGAAGGTGCCGGCCGATGACGTGCAACAGGTAGACCTGATCACACCTGCGCAGCATATCACGGTCGTGCGCACCGGGGACAAACAGTGGAAAATCACCGCCCCGCGGCCTCTGGATGCGGACGCGGACGAGATCAACCGCCTGGTGAGCTCCGCGTCGGACATCAGTCGCGAGACGGTCATAGAGGAAAACGCTGCCAACCTGGCGCCGTTCGGCCTGGATCCCGCCCAGACGACCGTGGCGCTCAAGACCAAGGACGGCAAGGTTCGCGAGATCCGCTTCGGCACAACCAATCCCACGGGCAATTCCACCTACGCCGCCCTCCAGGGGAAGAACCAGGTCATGCTGGTGGCCGGCTACGTTGCCAGCGCCTTCACCAAAAAGCTCGATGATCTGCGCAACCATGCCATCCTCAGCTTCGAGCAGTTTCAAACCCAGTCGCTGGATCTGCAGACCGCCAAAGGCAAAATGACTATGGCAAAAGAAGGCGACCGATGGTACTTCCAGGGGACGGAGAAGTGGGCAGCCGACTCTTCCGCAGTCAACAGCCTCCTGGGCGATCTCGCCAACGGGCGCATCAAGGAGTTTCTGGAGGACAGCCCTGAGGACTATGCCGGCCTTGGCCTGGACAAGCCGGTCGTGGACGTCCGCCTGACGGTGGGCAAAGACAAGGCAATCAAGCACCTCGTGATCGGACTGGAGAAAGCCAAGCTGGTCAAGAAAGGCCAGGGCAAGAGCAAGCCGGAGGAGAAAAAGGGCGACGAGAAAAAGGCCGAAAACGCAGCCCCGGTGCTTTACATTGCGCGCGACGAAAGCCGCCCTGAGTTGTTTTTCGTCGAGAAGGAGTTTGTCGACAAGTTTCTGAAATCCCCCGCGGACTTGAGAGACAAAGCGCTGGCTGTATTCCAGCGTTTCGACATCGACTCAATATCCGTCACGAACACCAAGGGCACCGTGAACCTCACCAAGGCGCAATCGGGCGACTGGCAGGTGGGGAGTGGCAAGAAGAAGGCGAAATGGGATGCCGTCAACGAGATTTTTGACGCCCTGGAAAAACCGGTCAAGGAATTCGTCGATGAACCCGGAGCACTCTCGAAGTATGGGCTCGACAAACCCGTCACTCACGTTGTGCTTCAGCAGGGCGGAAATGTGAGAGTCGACTGCATCTTCGGCAAAGAAGCCAAAAATGGCGTGTATGCCCAGATCCAGGGCGAACCTTATGTCAAAGTAGCGGACAAGGAAAGCCTGGACAAGCTGGCCAAGGGCGAGCAGGAGTATCTGGAGCCGCCACCGGCACCGGCGCCTGCCGCGCCTAAGAAATAGGCTTGGGATAGAGTCACGGCGAAAAAGTCTCCACGCACAGGGCGCTGAGAACGCGGTGAATAATCGCGTTGTTTCATGAAGAGATCCGCGGAATTTGAGGCAGTTTTTCTTCGGGGCCTCCGCGTTGGGAATCCGTGCTCTCGTAGTTCGTTCCGGCCGACTGCTTGATATTTAGCTGTCGTTCGATTAACATGAGTCAGCTAGCTTTGAAAAAAGTGGGCTTGGTTTTGCCCACTTTTTTATTTAGGGGTCATTGAAATGACGGCCGGGACGGAAATGAACCAGAGGGAGAATCTGGAAGCCAAGATTCAGGGCTGCGCCGAGCAGCTTGCGGCATCGATGGAGTTTGAAATCGTCCTCGTTGAAATCAAAGGTGGCAGCAACCGCCCCATAGTGAGAACATATATAGACCGACCTGGGGGCGTTACCCTGGCTGATTGTGAACGCTTTAGCAAGCGGCTTTCCGTGCTGCTGGACGTCGAGGACTGGATACCATTCAGCTACACCTTGGAAGTATCGTCGCCGGGATTGGATCGGCCCCTCGTAAAGGAAGCGGATTTTCTGCGTTTCGCCGGGAAGCATGCCCGGGTGCGCACACGCAGTCCTATTGAAGGGCAAAGGAATTTCAAGGGTAAGATTCTCGGGGTGGCCCAGAGCAGGGTGGAGCTCGAATTGGCTCAGGGAAGGAAGGCCGACATCGCTGTTGAAGATATCGAGAAAGCGAATCTCATGATTGAGATTTAGGGGACAGGCCCCGGGGGTTTTGACTATGTCAAACATCATCACTCAAACCATCGAGCAGATAAGCAAGGAAAAGAACATCGATCCCAAGGTCATCATCGATGCGTTGGAAGATGCCATGGTGGCCGCGGCTCGAAAAAACTACAAGACCAACGAGGACATCAACGCGCGGTTTGACTCCGAAACCGGGATGGTGGAGATCTTTGCCGTGTATCGCGTCGTCGAGCATGTCGAAAATCCAAGCCTGGAAATTTCCCTGGAGGAAGCGAAGAAGATTGATGAGAGCCTGGAGCTGGATGACACGGTCGAGATGCCCAAGCCCATGGACGTGCTGGGGCGGATCGCCGCACAAACCGCGAAACAGGTGATTCTGCAGAAGGTCCGCGAGGCGGAACGCCAGAACATCTTCAACGAGTATTCTCAGAAGATCGGCGAGCTGGTCAACGGCGTGATCAAGCGCTTCGAAGGCCCGGACATGATTGTCGACATCGGAAAAACCGAGGCACTGCTGCCGCTGCGCGAGCAGTCGCGGGCCGAGACCTACAAGCAGGGAGAGCGCGTGCGCGCCGTTATCGTCAAGGTCCTCCCGGTTGCCAAAGGACCCCAGGTAATTCTCTCGCGCACGGATTCGCAGCTGCTGATCCGCCTGTTCGAGATGGAGATCCCGGAAATCTACGACGGCACCATCCTGGTCAAGAACGCCGTCCATGAACCGGGTGATCGTGCCAAGGTCGCGGTAGCGTCGCTGGACCGCGATGTCGATCCCGTGGGCGCATGCGTGGGCATGAAAGGTTCGCGCATCAACTCCATCATCCGCGAGCTGCGCGGCGAGAAGATCGACATTGTGCAGTGGTCCGATGATGCCGCGCAGTATGCCGCCAATGCCCTAAATCCGGCCAAAATCTCCAAGGTTCTGATCATCGATCCCGCCGAGAAACGAATGGAGGTCATCGTCGAGGAAAAACAGCAGTCCCTGGCGATCGGAAAGAAGGGGCAAAACGTGCGTCTGGCATCAAAGCTGATCGGATGGCAGATCGACGTCAAGAGCGAAGAACAGAAGAAACAGGAAGTGCTCAGCGTCATGGAGTCGCTCACCTCGTCATCCACCACGCTGGGCGAGCTGGAGGGGATCAGCGACCGCATTCTCGAAAAACTGCGCGAAGCCGGAATTGAAAACGTCGAGAGAATCCTGGAACTGGGCGAAAGCAAGCTCATCGAGATCCCGGGTGTGGGTGAGAAGACGGCGGCAAAGATCATGGAAGCCGCGCGTGACCTCTTTGAAGAGGTAGAGATCGAGGTCCCCGAAGGAATCGAGTTGCCCACGGCGATCCAAGCCCCCGGAACGCAGGAAACGGGACAGCCGGCGCCGGCGGGCGAGACGACTGAGCCGGAAAAAGCGGTGGAGGAAGCCGAATCTGGTGCGGCGGGCGCAGATCAGGCAGGAAACGGGACAGCGGCACCCGCGGCCGCGCCCGATGAGCCCGCAATAGAAGCCGGTCCCGACTCCCCGGAAGGGGAGGACAAGAGCGATTGACGGAGCCAGCCTGGTACTCCCGATGCGGCCGGCGTTGGGTCCGGCGGCCAGAAACCACAGGCGGTTGAAAACCGGGGTCTTTTTGATCTAAGATGGTCGTTTGAGCTCTGCTCTGGGGACGGTTCCGATCCACAGCCTAGAGGTGCGTGGTCGAGATGGATAAAATTACGGTCGGAGAACTGGCGACGGAGTGCTCGGTTCAGAACGGAGTGATACTCTCTGAACTGAAGCGGCTGGGGCTCTATGTGTTTTCACCCAGCGCGACGATCGACGCCAGTTTTGCCGAGACCATCCGCAAGAAAATCCTCTCGCAGCGCGAAGCCGCGGAAGCCAAACGCGCGGAAGCGGAAAAGAAAAAAGAGAAGGAAGCCGAGGCTGCCCGCAAGGCCGAGAAAAAAGCGGTTAAGGAGCCGGAGGCTGAGAAAGAGCCCGCCGCCCATCGCGTTTCAGCCAAGGCCTCGCCGGCTGCGGCCGAAGCCCCGGCAGCCAAGGCGCCACCGCCGCGCAAAGGGAAAAAGGCCGCACCTGTCGAGGTCAAAAAAGAGGTCGAGGAGCCGGCCAAACCCTCTCTGGCGCCCAGGAAAGGGCGCAAGCACTACGACCGGGAGATTGCCGGTCTCGTGGAAGCGGTCCCGATCGAAGCTCTGAAGCCGCCGGAACCGCCTTCTCTGGTCGAGGCAGCCCGGGAGCATCTCGTCAAGCCCGAACTCGCGCCTAAGGAAGCGGCTGCGCCTCCGGTCGAAATCAAGCCCGAGGAGATCGAAGCCAGACCGGCTGCAGAGCATCCGGCAGTCGTGCCGCACCTCCCTGCCGAAGTGCCGGCCCCGCCTCCGGCCGTACCCGGTGAGGGCGCGCCGCCCGAGGAACATGCGGCCCCGGCCGCGGAAGCCGCGCTTCCTTCGGGGATGGTTTCCAAGAAGGTCGTGGTTCGAAAGACCAAGTCCAAGATTCTCATGCGTACGAGCACCGAAAAGGTCGTCACTCCTGAGATCTCGGACCGCATCCTGCGGGGTCTGCGCGAAGAGAAGCCGACAGCGGCGCGCGCCATTGCTCCCGCCCGGCCGCTGAAGAGAAAGAGGCTCGACAGAGCGGAAGCCCCGGCTGCAAAAGTGGTGGAGTTTCCGCGTCCGCCCATATCACCAGAGGAGTTTAAGCCAATTAGCATAACCGAAGGCGTGACGCTCAAAGAACTCGCAGAGAAGATGGACATCAAGTCCAAGTACATCATCCAAAAGCTCATTTCCAAGGGAATCCTGGCCTCGATCAATCAGACACTGGACCTCGACGTCGCCAAGGAAGTCTGTGCCGAGTTCGGTTTCAAGGCTGATGTTATCAGCTTCGAGCAGGAAGCGGAGAGCAAGCAGGAAATCGTGGACCGGGCCGAAGACCATATCCCCCGTTCGCCCGTGGTGACGATCATGGGTCACGTGGATCACGGCAAGACCTCGCTGCTGGATGCCATCCGTGAGACCAGCGTGGCGGCATCCGAGGCAGGGGGAATCACCCAGCATATCGGCGCCTACCAGGTCGACATCAAAGGGCGCGGCATCACTTTCCTCGATACGCCGGGCCACGAGGCATTCACCTTGATGCGCGCGCGCGGTGCCCAGGTGACCGACATTGTGGTGCTCGTCGTAGCCGCCGATGACGGTGTGATGCCCCAGACGATTGAGGCCATCCACCATGCCAAGGCCGCCAACGTCCCGATCATTGTCGCCATCAACAAAATCGACAAGCCGGGCTCCCAGCCGGACCGGGTCAAACAGGTGCTGTCCGAGCAGGGACTGCTGGCCGAGGATTGGGGCGGAGATGTGGTCACGGTCCCGGTCTCGGCCAAGATGAGAACCAACCTGGATCTGCTCCTGGAGATGATCCTCCTGGTGGCCGACATCAAGGATCTCAAGGCCAATCCCAAACGACTGGCCGCGGGTGTCGTTCTGGAGGCCAAGGTGGACAAAGGCCGCGGGTGCGTCGCCACCGTCCTCGTGCAGAATGGATCCCTCCACCTGGGGGATGCCTTCGTCGCCGGCGCGGTCCATGGCCGGGTCCGTGCCCTCATCAACGATCGCGGCCTTCACAACAGCGAGGCCGGACCGTCCGTGCCCGTGGAAATCCAGGGATTGCAGGATCTGCCCCAGGCCGGCGACACGTTCCAGGTTTTCGAAGATGCCGCCAAGGCGCGGCAGGTGGCCGAGTACCGCCAGGCCAAGCTGCGCGAGCAGTCGCTGCGCTCTTCGGCGCGCCTGTCATTGCAGGCTCTCTACCAACAGATGAGGGAAGGGAAAGTCAAAGAGCTTCCGCTCATTCTCAAGGCCGACGTGCAGGGCTCGGTGGAAGTCCTCACGGACATGCTCAACAAACTCAGCACCGACAAGGTCAAGGTCCGGATTCTGCACGGCGGAGCGGGCGCCGTCACGGAAACGGATGTGCTCCTGGCATCGGCTTCGAATGCCATCATCATCGGCTTCAGTGTCCGGCCCGAGCGCAAGGCCCAGGAGCTCGCGGAAAACGAAGGGGTCGAGATCCGGGTCTATACCGTCATATATAATGTCGCGAACGACATCAAGAATGCGATGATCGGCATGCTCGAGGCCACGACTCACGAAAAGTACCTCGGCCGCGCAGAGGTCCGGGATACGTTCAAGGTCCCCAAGTATGGATTCGTCGCGGGATCCTACATCGTCGATGGCATCATCCGGCGGAACGCTGAGATCCGCCTGCTCCGCGACAACGTGGTTATTCACGAGGGGAAGATCGGCTCCCTGCGTCGCTTCAAGGACGATGTCTCGGAGGTCAAGTCCGGCTACGAGTGCGGAATCGCGTTCGAACATTTTTCCGATGTCAAAATCGGAGACGTCATTGAGGCCTACGTCATCGAAAAGGTTCAGCCCACATCACTTTGAGGAGAGCAAAAGGGGGCATTCCGCTTTGCCCGCCCGGCGCGCCCCGCGACGCGTGAAAATCATTAGGATTTTGGATATTAATCCGCAATCCCAAATCCAAAATCCCAAATTCAAAATCCAAAATTGACATCATGCCCATCGCCTATTGTGTTCTCGATATCTACCTTCCCTACTCGCAGTCCCTCAAGGACAAGCGTATGGTGTTGCGCAAGGCCCAGGACCGGCTGCGCGCGCGCACTAACTTCTCGATCGCCGAGATGGACTATCAGGATCTGTGGCAGAGGTCCAGGCTCGCAGCCGTTACCGTCAGTTCCGACAACAGCACACTGGAGCGGGTGACACAACAGTTCGTGCGCGAGGCGGAGAACATACTGGAAGACCTGCTCGTGAACTGCCAGGTTTCCTATATTGACCCTTGATGGTGATTGGACAGTGTCAGGCCTTGATAATTTCGTTGTGCCGCATTCTTGCGGTGCAGGGGCAGAGATATCAGGGAAAACGAAACCATCCAGGCCTGCCATGGTCCGTTTGAGCTGTATATATGCAACCAACACGCAGAAACCAGAGGCTGGCATTGGAAATCCAGCACGAGATCAGCCTGATCCTTTCCCGGGATCTCAAGGACCGGAGGGTCGGCTTCGTTACGGTCACCGGCGTCGACATGAGCCCGGATCTCCGCCATGCCAAAGTCTTCGTTTCCACCATGGGGAGTGAAGCCGAGAAGAAGGCAAGCCTGCAAATCCTCAATCATGCTGCCGGCTGGATCCGACACGAGTTGGGCCAGCGGATCCGTATGAAGTTCTTGCCCGAAATTGTCTTCAGGACGGACAGTTCGCAGGAGTATGGGGAACGCATCGACCAGTTGCTGGATGAAACCAGGAAAACGAGCGGCGAGTGACGAATGAGGAACGAAGACCGACAGCCTTGAATCCGTCACTTGTCAATTCTTTGAAGACAGCCATGGACGGGGTGCTCGTTGTCGACAAGCCGGAGGGTTGGACGTCCCACGACGTGGTGGCCAAGGTTCGCAATATCACCAGGGTCAAAAAGGTAGGGCACACCGGCACCCTCGATCCCTTTGCTACCGGCGTGCTGCCGCTGACTCTCGGCCGCGCCACGCGCCTGACGAGCTATTTCCTGTCATCCGACAAGACCTATCACGGCGTCATCCGGTTCGGCTTTGCCACCACCACCTTCGATCGCGACGGCGAGCCCACGGGCGGGGACGCCCGCCCCCAGATCGATTCCGCCCGCGTCGAGGAGATCTTCACTCACTATCTCGGGACCGTGCGCCAGACCCAGCCTCCCTACTCGGCGAAAAAAGTTCACGGCAAGCCGATGTACCAGTATGCCCGGAAGGGCGTAATGCTGAATGCGGAAACCAAAGAAGTCACGATCAAGCTGCTGAAACTGCTGCGCGTGCAGGAGAGCGAGGCGGAGTTCGAGCTCTGCTGCACGGCCGGGACCTACGCGCGCAGCCTGGCGCACGATGTCGGCCGCGAATACGGCTGCGGGGCCCATCTGGTGCGGCTCCGGCGCACCCGGAGCGGAGAATTCCCCATCGAATCGGCCACGCCTCTGACCGAGGGCGACCGCTTCTATCCACGCGATTTCTTTGCGAATCGCATCATCCCCATGCGCGACCTGCTGCTGGAGTTGCCCGCCATCCGGATCTCCTCGGGCGATTGCGACAAGGTCAGGCACGGCATGGACTTGAATCTGCTCACTTCCTCATGGGACGTCGACGAGTACCGGTTGCTGGACGAGAGCGGCGAGCTTATCGCTCTGGCCCAGCGCGTGCAGACGTTCGTATCTCCGGTCGCACAACCGGTACGCTGGATCCGCATCCACCCCCGAATCAACTTCGAATGACAACTGAGGCAGTGGGCGGTAGGCAGCAGACAATCGTTTACAGCCGACTGCCCGCCGCTGCCAGTAATCGCCGGAGCCGCTGACAGCACGCCGCAATTGCTGCCCACTGCCTGCTGTGTCTCGCAACTATACGACCAGACGGTCCTTTATCTTCTGGAACTTCTTTTCGCCTACGCCCTTGACGTTGAGCAATTCTTCGATCTTGTTGAATTTCCCGCTCTTGGTGCGGTGCTCGATGATGGTCTTTGCCAGCGCCGGCCCGATTCCCGGCAAGGTCTGGAGTTGTTCAGCCGTGGCGGTATTCAGGTTCACTTTTTCGGTCGATATCGCCTTGGACTTCTGAGCCAAGGCCGCCGCGGGCGCCAGTGCCAAGCCCAGGCAGAGAATCAAGGCCCAGGCCAGGTGCATTCTTTTTGATCTCATCTTTGCCTCCTGATGTTATCTGTCCGGGGGAAGGAACGACATCTGCCTTCCCGTTGCACCTTGTCTAACTGCCGGAGCGCGATTTGAGCGAAGAAATCTTCCGAGGAGTCAGGAGTCGCAGTGGAGGTGCGAGCCAGACCTGGATTCAGGGAATAAGCACAAAGAACGGTGGTCGCTCCGTGATTTTGCGGCTCGGTCATACCCCAAGTGTATGTTCATGCATCCCCAGGCCTTTCTTCTGACCTCTGACCCCTGAGTCGGGTTTGACAGGCTTGGAAATGCTATGTCATAATTCTTCGCTTGTTCAGACTGGGGGAAAGGGAAGCTATCATCATATGAAATCTAATTTCCGGCAGATTTGCGGGCGCACCACGCTCCTTTTCATCACGATTATCTGCGCTGTCCTGGTGTTTGCCGGTACTCAGGTGCGCACGGCGGCTCAGAATCCCGTCGATCTCGACAAGGCACTGCAGGAAAAACCGGTGCAGGACCGCGCCCAGAGCTATTACCACTATGCCCTGGCCAAGTGGTATGACAATCAGGAAAACCTGCCGAGAGCGCTGTCGGAAATGCAGTTGGCGGTGCGGTTTAACGATAATGATGCCAGCGTTCACGTAGCCTTGGCCGACCTTCTGGTGCGGATGAACCGGATCGCCGATGCCACGGACGAGGCTCAAAAGGCATCCAAGCTGGATCCGAAAGACCCCGAGCCCCACTGGGTACTTGCGACCATTTTCCTCAGGTCGGCGGAGACCGGGCGGGGACGCCAGGCTTCGCCCGATGCCGTCAAGCAGGCGGTCAAGGAGTTGGAGGCGATGAAGGAGGTGGCGCCGACCGATCAGCGCGCCTACTTCGCCCTCGGTGGCTGCTATATGGAGCTGGGACAGCCCGAAAAGGCGATTCCATTCTACGAGCGCTGGCAGACTCTGGTGCCCGACAGCGATCAAGGATACGTGACCATCGCCCAGTACTACGAGCGCCAGGGCATCCAGGATAAGGCCATTGAATACCTCCGGAAGGCAGTCGAGACCCAGCCCGATTCCGTTCAGAGCATGGCGATGCTCGCCGGTCTGTATGCCAAAGCGAAACGCGAGAAGGAAGCCATTCCTCTCTATCGCAAGATCATCGAGTTGACGGGCGGATCCCCCGAGCTAAAGAGACAACTTGCCTCCACGCTCCTCGACGCCCAGGAGTTTACCGAGGCCACCGGCCTCCTAGGCGAATTGGCGAAAGACGATCCGCAAGACACATCCGTCAGGGTCATGATGGCTCGCGCTCAGGTGGGCGCACGCCAGTTCGCCGAAGCCATCGAGAACCTGAAATCCCTGGTTGCGAGCGATCCGGATAATATTGAAGCCCTTTTTTATCTGGGAGCCGCCTATGAGCAGGCCAGCCAGCCTGCCGAGGCGGTCAAGATCTTCGGCAAGCTGGTCGATCAAGCCAAAGGAGGCTCTGACGAGCTGAAGAACAACATGGCTGTCTTTCAGCAGAACCTGGCCGCCTCCTATCAGGATATGGGGGAGTACCAGAAGGCCATCGCAATTTATGAGGAGATGGTCAAAAGCGATCCATCGCCCCACACCTACTTCCTGCTGATCAACGCCTATCGTATCGACAAGCAGTACGACAAAGCGCTGAGCCTCGGAAAACCACAATTCGAAAAGAATCCCAAGGACGATAACCTGGCGCTGGTCTACGCGCGCACCCTCGCCGACTCCGGGAAGACCAAGGAGGGAGCCGAAATTCTGGATAAGATGCTTCAGAGCAAACCCTCCAATCTGGATATCTATATCAACCTCAGCCAGATCTACGTGCAGGCCCGGCGCTTCGGCGAAGCGGAAAAAGTTCTGCGCCGCGCCGAGGAGCAGAAGCTCGACAAGGAGCGCTTGAAGTTTCAGCTGGCGACGGTCTATGACAAACAGAAGGACTATGACCGGGCCGAGTCGCTGCTCAAGGAGATTCTCAAGGAAGATCCCAAGGACGGACCGACCTTGAATTACATCGGCTACATGCTTGCCGACCGCGGCGTGCGCCTCGAAGAGGCGGTCAAGTACGTTCAGGAAGCGTTAATTCTGGAACCCAACAACCCTGCCTATCTGGATTCGCTCGGCTGGGCCTTTTTCAAACTGAATGACCTGAAGATGGCGGAGAAGTACCTCCTGCAGGCAGGAGATATGGAGAAGAAGGATCCGGTAATCCAGGATCACATCGGGGATCTTTACTTCAAGATCGGCAACCTCGAAAAGGCCCAGGAGTTCTGGAAGAAGTCGCTCAGCAACGGCGGCGAAGATGAGGATGTGAAGAAGGTCCGGGAAAAACTGGATAAGGTGCAGGAGACCCTGCGCAAGCAGAAGCGTTCCGAGTGAGACCATCACCGATCCGAATCCGCTCTTTCGCCAAAGTAAATCTGGCCCTGGCGGTGCTGGGAAAGCGCGCCGACGGCTACCACGAGATCCGCACTGTATTTCAGAGCATCACCCTGCATGATGAACTGGAAATCCAGCCCAGCCCGCGCCTGGAACTGTGCTGCCGGAATCTGGCCGCAGTGCCGACGGAGGAAAACACGGTCTGGCGCGCGGCCACAGCCCTGGCTCGCGCCGGATCCCCGGCTTCGGGAGCCCGGATCTGCCTGAAAAAGCAGATTCCCCCCGGATCAGGATTGGGGGGAGGCAGCAGCAACGCCGCGGCGGCACTGCTCGGCCTCTGCCGGTTCTGGCACCTCGAAGTTCCCCCGGCCGAGCTCCATGCGCTTGCTGCTACGATCGGCTCCGATGTGCCATTTTTCCTTCAAGGCGGAACTGCGCTGGGGATCGGCCGGGGGGAGGAAATCTATCCCCTGCCGGAGCTCCGGCCGGCTCATCTTGTCGTGGTGTACCCCGGGATCCAAATTTCCACTGCGGCAGCCTATCAGTCTCTGAGTTTGCTGTTGACTTCCCGGCAGAACGCCAATAAAATTCAGGATTTCTGCGGCCGACTGAAAGATGGTAGCGGGTGCCCGGCCGAGATCTTTAATGATTTCGAGACTTCGATCCTCCCTGCGTATCCGGCTGTGAAGGAAGCCAAACACTTCCTGAATCAGCGGGGAGCGACAGCCACCCTGCTGTCCGGCAGCGGATCCTCTGTCTTCGGATTCTTCTCTGATGAGGAGTCAGCTCTCGCAGCCTCGCGCAGTTCTGACGCGCGGGAGTCTTGGCGAGTGTTTCCGACGAAGACCCTTTCTCGTGCAGAGTTTTTCCAAAGCATGTTCGGGTAGGCGTCGGCGAACCGGATTTGAATACTGGGGCGTCGTCAAGCGGTAAGACACAGGTCTTTGGAACCTGCATTCGGAGGTTCGAATCCTCCCGCCCCAGCCAGTCTTTGGATTGCGGATTCTGGATGATCGGGACGCTTTGAAATCCAGAACCCGCAATCCAAAATCAAAAATGGTGTTCACCGCTTTCAGGAGAACGAGACCAGGATGAGGCACAAAGGATTCAGTCCGGTGGATGGGCAGCTGAAAGTCTTTTGCGGGAATTCCAATCCCGCCCTGGCCGAGGAAATCTGCAGGCATTTGCGGATTCCCCTAGGGCAGGCGAATCTTACCACCTTTTCCGATGGTGAGGTCTACGTCCAGATCCTGGAAAACGTGCGCGGCAGAGACGTCTTCATCGTTCAGCCGACCTGCTGCCCGGTGAATGACAATTTGATGGAACTGCTGATCATGATCGACGCCTTCAAGCGTTCTTCGGCGGCCCGGATCACGGCGGTAATGCCCTATTACGGCTATGCGCGCCAGGATCGGAAGGACAAGCCCCGGGTCGCGATCAGTTCCAAACTGGTGGCGGACCTGCTCACCTCGGCGGGCGCGGACCGGATCCTGACCATGGACCTGCACGCAGGGCAGATCCAGGGTTTCTTCAACATTCCCGTCGATCATCTTTTTGCGGCGCCGGTGCTGATCGACTACCTCCAGAAACTGAAGCTTCCGGACCTCACGATGGTATCCCCTGATGCCGGAGGCGTGGAACGCGCGCGCGCCTTCGCCAAGCGGCTGAGCGCCGACCTGGCCGTGGTCGACAAGCGGCGGACCGCACCCAACGAAGCCGAAGTCATGCGCATCATCGGCGATGTCAGGGGGAGAAACGTCATCATCTGCGACGACATTATCGATACTGCCGGAACGCTGGTCCATACGGCCCGGGCACTGCGCAAACAGAAAGCCAAGAGGATTTTCTCATGCGCGACTCATGCGGTGCTGAGCGGCCCCGCCCTGGACCGGCTGAGAGACGCGCCGCTGGAAGAGATCATCCTCACCAACACCATACCGAACGACACATCGAAAGTCCTGCCCAACATGAAGGTTTTGAGTGTGGCAGGTCTGCTGGCCAAGGCCATCCGCAGCATTCACGAAGAGACCAGCGTCAGCAATTTATTCGTTTAAGGAAGGAGCAGGATTTCATGCAACAGATCGTGGTCGAAGCTCAAAGGCGGACTCCCGCCGGCAAGAATGCGAACCGGCGGCTTCGCAAATCGGGCCATATTCCGGCCGTCGTGTACGGTGCCGGGCGCGAGGCGCTTCCCCTGCTGGTGGATCCGGACGCGATATCAGAAATCCTCCACTCGCAGAGCGGGCACAACACCATATTCGCCGTCAGCGTCGACGGCGGCGCGCAGGCCAACGTCATGGTCAAAGACTTCCAGCTGGACCCCGTGCGCGGCGCCATCATTCACGCCGACTTCTATGAGATCGCCATGGACCAGCTGCTCAAGCTCACGGTCGATGTTGAGATGGTCGGGGAAGCGGAAGGGGTCAAGGTCGACGGCGGCATCATGGATGTGGTATCGCGCTCGCTGGAGGTGGAATGCCTGCCTTCTGACATCCCCAAATCGATCAGGATCGACGTCAGCGCTCTCAAGATCAACGACTACATCCGCGTCAAGAACCTGCCCATAGATCCCAAGGTCAGGATTCTGAGCGATCCTGAAGTTGTGATCGTGACCATCGTGCCGCCGGTCAAGGAAGAGGTTGTCGAGGTAGTGGCGGCGCCGGTCGCTCCCGCCGAGCCGGAAGTGATCCGCAAAGGTAAAGCTGTAGAGGAGGGTGAAGGAGAAGGAGGAGAGGAAAAGGGCAAGTCTGCCAAACCGCCCGAGAAGTCCAAGCCTGAATCCAAGTAACCCGGTATCGCGCCGTGAAACTGATTGTGGGACTCGGTAACCCCGGTGTGCGCTATCAGCGGACCCGGCACAACGCCGGATACATGGTGATCGATGAGCTGGCTCGCGAAGCTCGGACCGGAGCGTGGCACACGCAGTGCCAGTCCCTCCTGTGCACGGCCGCGATCGCAGCGCAACAGGTGCTGCTGGCAAAGCCTGTCACTTTCATGAATGCCAGCGGCCGCGCCGTTCAGCTCTTGCTCGACGAGTACCGGATCGACCCGAGAGAGCTGATTCTGATCCTCGACGATTTCAACCTGCCCCTGGGCAGGGTCCGGATCCGGGAACGAGGATCATCCGGCGGCCACAACGGGATGGAATCGGTCATCTGCACGCTCAACAGGGATGAGGTCATCCGCGTGCGGCTCGGGATCGGTGAAGAGAACATGCCCGAAGAAAAGGCCGAGTTCGTGCTCTCGGACTTTCCGCCGGGCGAAGCGGCGCAAGTAAGCGAGATGATCGGCCGGGCCGCAGGGGCGGTCCGATTAATCGTTACCGACGGCGCTTCCCGAGCCATGTCAGTCTTTAATGCTTGAGGCAGGAAAAGGAGAAAAACCTGTGAGAACTTACGAAGTAGCTTTCATCGCCGCGCCGACCCTGACCCCCGAAGAGCTGGATGCGTTCATCGCACAGATGCAGGCGGTGGTCGAGGGCAAGAGCGGCAAAGTGGTTAAGGTCGACAACTGGGGAAAAAAGTCCCTGGCCTACAAAATCAAGAGGTTCCGGGACGGGTACTACGTCATCCTCACCATTGAGGCCGATGGCGCCATCATTGCGGAGCTGGAGCGCCGGTTCCGCGTGGCGGACCACGTCATCCGGTTCCTTTCCGTCCGGATCGACGAAGACCTGAAACGCTCTGAGAAGATGAAAGCTGCCCGGCAACGCAAGTCGGTTTCAAAACCGGCACCCGCTGCGCCGCAGGTGGGCGAGTTTGAGGCCGAACCCCCGGCTGCCCCGATAGGATGATCCAACCAAAGAAAGGGTTATAAATTCTATGCCAGCTCCAAAGAGGTTCTCTGTCAAGCGCAAGCGCGTCTGCAAGTTCTGCGCCGAGAAGATCAGCTACATCGACTTCAAGGACGGGAAGCTGCTTTCCCATTTCATTCCCGAACGCGGCAAGATTCTCCCGCGGAGAATCAGCGGTGTCTGCTCCGTGCATCAGCGGCAGCTTTCGGAAGCCATCAAACGCGCCAGGCATATGGCGATTCTGCCGTTCATCGCCGATTGACGGAACCAGAGGGGAAGACATGAAGGTCATACTGAAACAGGACGTGGAAAAGCTGGGCAAAAGCGGCGACATCGTGAAAGTCGCTGCCGGGTACGGCCGCAACTATCTTATCCCGCGGCACATCGCCGTCGAAGCCACCCCGGGCAACCTCAAGGTCATGGAAATCGAGCGGCTGAACGCCGCAAAGCGCGATCAGCGCGAAAGATCGGCGGCCACCCTCGTGGCCAAAGAGCTCCTGAAGCTTGTCGTCACGATCGAGCGCAAAGCCGGCGAGGGCGGAACTTTGTACGGCTCCGTCACCTCGATTGACATTGCCGATTTCCTCATCACGCACAAGATCGATATCGACAAACGCAAGATTCAACTGGACGACCCCATCAAGACCATCGGCGAGTACCAGGTGCCGATCCGCCTGCATCGCGAGGTCACGGTTCCCATCAAGGTGGTTGTCGAAGCCGCGCCCGAGCCGCAGGCGCAACCGTAACAGCTCAGCTCTGAATGACCCGAAGGAACACGGACTGACACATTCGTGTCTCTCGTGGCTGCTTTTGCATTTCCCTCGGAATTGTACTCGTGTAGAATTGCGCTCTATCCGGTGTTCGCATGCCTATCGATATCAGTCTCGAAAAGACACTCCCCTGCAACCTGGAAGCCGAGCGCTCCATTCTGGGCGCCATTCTCCTTGACGACAAGGCGATCCACACCGCCGTCGAGACTCTGCGCAAGGAGGATTTCTACCTCGAAAGCCACCGCCGGATCTTCGAGAAGATGTTTGCGCTCACGGCGGATGGCACCGCGATCGACCTGGTTACACTGAAAAATGAACTCCAGCGCTCCGACGAGCTTGAAAGCGCCGGCGGAGCCGCTTACCTGGCAAGCCTCACCGACGGCATGCCGCGCGCCATCAACATCGAGCACTACGCCGAGATCGTAAAAGAAAAAGCCACGCTGCGCCGTTTGATCCAGATTTCAAATGAGTCCATGGCGCGCAGCTACCAGGGCGAGGAGTCGGCACAGGAGATCCTTGGAGACCTCGAGAAGGCTATTTTCGAAATCGCCAGCCGCCAGTTTCTGACCGGTTTTGCACCCATCGAGCCGCTTGTCAGCGCGGTCTACAAGCACATCGAAGAAGTCTCCAACCGCAAGACGCTGGTCACCGGCGTCGAGACCGGCTTCACCGAGCTGGACAAGATGACGGCCGGGTTGCATCCGGCCGACCTGATCATCGTGGCTGCCCGGCCGGGACTGGGAAAAACCAGTCTCTGCCTTAACATCGCACAGTTTGTCGCGCTCAAGAAGCAGCAATCCGTGGGCATCTTCTCTCTCGAAATGAGCAAAGAGCAGCTGGTGAAACGGCTGCTGTGCGCCGAAGCGGAAATCGACTCCCACAAAGTCAACACCGGCTTTCTTAACAAGGAAGATTGGAGCAGGCTGGGGCGGGCGGCGGGTTTGCTATCGCAGTCAAAGATCTTCATCGATGACACGGCAGGCATGTCCATTGCAGAAATGCGTTCGAAGGCGCGGCGCCTGGCCCTCGAGCACGGCCTCGACATCCTGTTCGTAGACTACCTCCAGCTGATGAGCGGCTCGAATCAGCGTTACGAAAACCGCACCCAGGAGATCTCTCAGATCTCACGCGGCCTCAAGGCCCTCGCCAAGGAGATCCACGTCCCGGTAGTCGCCATCTCACAGCTGAGCCGGGCGATCGAGATGCGCCGGGGCGATCACCGTCCCCAGCTCTCCGACCTGCGGGAATCGGGCTCCATCGAGCAGGATGCGGATGTGGTGATGTTCATTTATCGCGAAGATGCCGTCGGCCCGTCGGACGAAAACAGCGGCGTCGCCGAAATCATCATCGGCAAGCAACGCAACGGCCCGACCGGCACCTTCAAGCTCGCCTTCATCAAGCAGTTCACGAAGTTCGCTGACCTCTGGCAAGGCAACGAAGAATGACGAATCGCAAATGAAAATCCGTGCCCACGGAGCCCACTTCATTCGTCATTCCTCAATCGTCATCTGGTTCTGTCAGATTCTTCGGGGATGATGCGCAGCGTCTCCACCTCCACACCGCGCAGGACAGTCATGGGGGAACTGGCCCCGACGCTGGTCTCCGTCATGAGCCTGTGGAGATCGTCAATGCCGGCCGTCGTCTGGCCGTCGAACCCAAGGATGACGTCCCCTTCCCGCAAGCCCGCGCGCTGCGCCGGGCTGTTTTCCTCCACTGAAACGACGAGGATGCCGCTTTCAGCGGGGAGCTTGTGGAAACGGCTGACGCGGCGCGGCAGCGGGACATTCTGGCCTGCAACACCGATGTAGCCACGCCGAATTTTGCCGTCCTTGATCAGACGGCTGGCCACGAACTTCGCGGTGTTGATCGCAATGGCGAAACAGATCCCCTGCGCCGGGAGGATCACCGCGGTGTTTACTCCGATGACCTCGCCTCGCGACGTCACAAGCGGCCCACCCGAGTTGCCCGGATTCAGGGCGGCGTCGGTCTGAATCACGTTGTCGATCAAACGCCCCGAAGTCGACCTCAGGGAACGCCCCAGCGCGCTGATCACCCCGGCAGTCACGGTGCACTGGAATCCGTACGGATTCCCGATGGCGATCGCCAGTTGTCCGACCCGTGCCGATTGCGAGTCTCCCAGCGAAGCCGGCTCGAGCGTGGACGCAGGGATCCGGAGCACCGCCAGATCCGTGTCCGGGTCGTCCCCGATCAGCTCGGCTTGAAACCGCCTGCCGTCGGTCAGGACAACATCGATCTTCGAGGCGCCGTGGACGACGTGGCTGTTGGTAAGAACGAATCCGTCCGGCGTGAGGATGAAGCCGGAGCCACTGCCTCGCGGTTCCTCCGGAGGCCGGACAGCAGACTGCCTGCTCCCCCGCATCTGGCGCACGTCGATGTTCACGACCGACGGGCTCACCCTGGCCGCAGCGCCGGTAACCGCCTGCGAATAGGCATCCAGCAGCATCTCATCCGGGGTGCCGGGACTCCGGTCTTGTGAAGATTCCAGTTTGTAACCCCCCTGGCCGGCGACTCTGCGTAGCACCGTCTTCATATCTGAAGCCCTCCCTCCTTAATTAAATCCGGGCATTTTGAAATATAAGATCACAAACGAGAAAATGCAGGCCGTGACGGTGATACTGTGCGGAGGCGGAACCTCATGCGCCGGGGGTGCACCCACGCGCATGGCTAGGGGGGCTGTTAAAGGCGGCCACGAACGACACGAATCTCACGAATGTCTCATTGGTGAGATTCGTGTCATTCGGTGCTGCTTTTGCATTTTGGCGATCGTGGTTCAGCGGGCCGAAGCCTGCATTTTCGCGATCTCCGGTTCGCCGGCGACGGCGTGGTACACCACGCCTGCGATTGCGGCGCCGACGATGGGCGCAACCCAGAACAGCCACAGCTGCTGCAGGGCCCAACCGCCCACGAAAATGGCCGGGCCGGTGCTGCGCGCCGGGTTCACCGAAGTGTTGGTTACCGGAATCCCGATCAGATGGATGAGTGTGAGCCCGAGTCCGATGGCGATGGGCGCAAAGCCCTGCGGTGCACGCCGATCGGTCGCACCCAGAATGATCATGAGGAACATGAAGGTCAACACGAGCTCCGCCGTCAAGCACGCGGCCAGCGTGTATCCCCCGGGCGAATGCTCGGCATAGCCGTTCGAGGCGAATCCGCCGATGTTAAAGCCCGTCTTGCCGCTGGCAATCACATAGAGAACAGCAGCGGCAACGATGGCGCCCAGGACCTGTGCGA
The DNA here is from genome assembly GCA_020072565.1 of Terriglobia bacterium. Classification (NCBI taxonomy): domain Bacteria; kingdom Pseudomonadati; phylum Acidobacteriota; class Terriglobia; species Terriglobia bacterium. Next base: position 21,094 of record JAIQGI010000042.1, on the reverse strand, counting down.
TGATGTAGGCAGGCAGCTCCCTGGCGGGAAATCTTTTCCCGACCGCTAGGCCGACCGACACGGCCGGGTTGAGATGGCAGCCGGAGATGTGACCGATGGCAAATGCCATCGTCAAGACCGTGAGACCGAATGCCAGGGCCACGCCCAGGAATCCGATCCCCAATTGAGGAAAGGCTGCAGCGAGGACGGCGCTGCCGCAGCCTCCGAAGACGAGCCAGAATGTCCCGATAAATTCTGCAGTTGCCTTCCTTCCGAGCGACATGACTTGTCCTCCTGGTAGATGTGGCATGGATTAGGTGGTTCCAAGACGGATTGTCGCGATTATATAGGAACAGCTTCGGGTAGGAGAAATCAAAAAACCTCAACGCAGTCCCCCATGCACCGGGGGTGCACCCAGGTGCATGGGGGACTGCGTTGAGATTTTGCGGAGGCGATCAACCGTTCTTTTTTTCGAAATCCTTCATGAAGATCACGAGCGCGTCGACCCCTTCCTCGGGAAACGCATTGTAGATCGACGCCCGCAGACCGCCGACGGAGCGGTGGCCCTTGAGGCCATCCAGCCCGGCTGCCTTGGACTCCTTCACGAATTTCTCCTCAAGTGTCTCGTTCGGGAGGCGGAAGGTCACGTTCATCCGTGACCGGTCCTCCTTCTTCGCATGTCCGCGATAGAAGCCCGTCCGGTCGATCTCGGCATACAACTTCTGCGCCTTGCGGAGGTTGATCTTTTCCATGGCCTCCAGGCCGCCGAGCTTGAGCAGCCAGCGGCCCACCAGGTTCATGATGTAGATTGCGAACGCCGGCGGCGTGTTGTGGAGCGATTTGTCTTCGACGTGGGGGCCGTACTGGAGCATGATCGGAAGTTTCTCGTACGCCGGATTGGCCTTTGCCTTCTGCAGCATGTCGTCGCGCAGGATAACGAGCGTGCAGCCGGCCGGGCCCATGTTCTTCTGCGCGCCGGCGTAAATCGCCGCGTACTTCTTTATGTCGAGCGGGCGGCTGAGCATGTGTGACGAGGTGTCGACGACGAGCGGCACGCTGCCGACTTCGGGCAGCGCATGGAACTCGACGCCGTGGATCGTTTCATTGCTGGCCAGGTGAACGTAGGCGGCGTTCGGCGTGAGTTTCAGCTCCTGCTGTTTCGGCACGCGCGTGAAGTTCTCGGCCTTGCCCGTGAAAGCGACGTTGATCGCCCCGACCTTCCTGGCTTCCTTGAGCGCTTTTTCTGACCACGATCCGGTAGTGATATAGTCAGCGGTCTCGCCGGCCGCCAGCAGGTTGAGCGGCATCATCGAGAACTGCAGGGTGGCGCCTCCCTGGAGGAACAGTACGTGGTAGTTTTGCGGGATGCCGGCGAGCTTGCGGATGTTCGCCTCGCATTCCTGGATGATTGCCTCGAAGGTCTTCGAGCGGTGGCTGATCTCGAGGACCGACATGCCGACACCCGGCAATGCCACGAGGTCGCGCTGCGCTTCCTCGAGCACCGGCAACGGCAGGACGGCGGGCCCGGCCGCGAAGTTGAAAACACGTGTAGTGGTTCCCATGATTGACTCCTTATGAGTTCCGGTTTATGAGATGATCACGGTCATTGACGACACCATGTAATTCAGCAGCCACCAAAGACACGAAAAAATCCTCTCCTGTTTTCGGTGGTCAGGACCAGGAAAGCGGTCAGGACCGCTGGGCGAGCGCCACGAGATGCATGTCGAGGATGTCTGCGCATCCCTTCTTGATGCCGTCCAGCAATTCCGGCGACGGCTCGCCGTCCAGATTGATCCGTGCGATCGCGGCCTGAGCGCCGTCGAAGATGATGTTCTCGGTCTCCTGTGCGTTGATCGCATGGCCGGCCAGCTGGTCGAAGACACTCGCCAACACCCCCGGCTTATCGAGATGGCGGATGATCAAAGCGTAGCTCGCGGGGCTATGAGCCGCCAGGTTGACGACATTGGGGACAACTCCCTTGTCCTTGTAAGTCTGGACAATGCGCACCGTCTCGGCCGCGATCGCCTCCTGGGCCTGGTCGGTCGAGGCGCCGATGTGATGGGTGCCGTATACGCCGGGCAGCTTCGCCAGTGGGAAGTCGAAATCGGCTGTTGCCCCGGCCGGTTCGCCGGGGTAGACATCGAGCGCCACGCGGATGTTTTTCTCCTTCACCACCTGCTCGAGCGCTTTATAATCGACCACCTCGGAACGCGCCGTGTTGACGAAGTAGCTTCCCGGCTTCAGGCGGCCGAGCACATCGGCGTTGACGACTCCCTTCGTTTTGGCGTTCGCCGCCAGGTGCACGCTCAGAATGTCACACTTTTCGGCCACCTCGGCCGGCGTCTGGGCGACCCGGATAATCGGCTCGATCAGTGACCCCGAGGCGGGACGGAAGCGCACGAGGATGGGCAGGTCGATCGGGAGTCCGTCACGATCCGTAGCAACCCCGATCTCGCTCCAGATCACCAGGTTCATGCCGAACGCCTGAGCACGTTTGGCCATTTCCTGGCCGATGTTGCCGAAGCCGAGCAGGCCGAGCGTCTTGCCGTGCAGGCCCCTAGCCCTGGCGTACTCCTTCTTGTTCCACTTGCCCATGCGCAACTCGGCCGCATTGTCCGGAATGCGGCGGTCCAAGGCGAGGATCAGGCCGAAAGCCAGTTCGGCGACGGCGACCGCGTTTTTGCCAGGGCAGTTCGACACGTATATGCCGCGTTTCGACGCCGCCTTGACGTCGATGGTGTTGTAACCCGCGCCCGCACGGACGATGAGCGACAGGCGTCCGGCATCGAGCATCGGCTCGGTCACCTGAGTCGAGCGCACAACCAGCACCTCGGCACCCGTCCGGCCGATTGCCTCGACCAGCGTGGCATCCTTCAAATCGGGTTCATAGACCACCTCACACCCGGCCGCTTTCAGACCCTCGATTCCGCTCTTTTCGAACTTGTCGGCAACAAGGACTTTCATGGCTGTCCATCCTTTCAAATCAGATAAGATGAATGAGAAGACCGTCCCGCAACTTCGGCTCAAACCACGTCGATTTTGGCGGCATGATTTCGCCCGCATCGGCAATGCGCATCAATTCGTCGACACCGACGGGAAACAGGGAGAAGGCGACAGCCGCCTTCCCTTCCTTTGCCAGCCGCTCCAGCTCAGCGGTGCCGCGAATGCCGCCGACGAAGTCAATCCGCTTGTCCGTGCGCGGATCGCAGACCTTAAGCAGCGGCATGAGCACCTGTTCCTGCAGGAGGCTGACATCGAGCGTGCTGCGGATGTCGGCGGCTTCGGCCTGCCCCTTGAGGCGCAGCGCATACCAGTTTCCGCCAAGATACATCGAAACCTCGCCCTTGGTCGCCGGGATCGGCATGCCAGCGCGCAGCTGCACGCGCGACTCGAGCTCGGCCAACAAAGCTCCGGGGGTTTGTCCCGCCAGGTCCCTGACGACCCGATTATAGGGCAGAATCTGCGTCTGATTGTCAGGAAAAGCGACGGCCAGCATCCAGTCGGCTTCCTCGTGCCGCACGCCCGGTTCTTTCTCGGCGAGATACCGTCTGGTGCGGGCCGCGCTGGCCGCGCGGTGGTGTCCGTCGGCGATGTAGAGGCAGGGCAACTCGCCGAAGGCTTTCGTCAGTGCCCCCAGGTCGGCACTCGTGACACGCCAGACCGTGTGGCGCACTTTGTCCACGGCCTCGAAATCGAACAGCGGCGCGGTCGAGGTCACCTTGTCGGCCACAGCATCGATCGCCTTGGATGCGCGGTAAGTCAGGAATACCGGACCGGTCTGCGCGCGCAGCGCGCTGATGTGGCGCGTGCGGTCGTCCTCCTTCTCGCGCCGCGTGCGCTCATGCTTTTTGATGAGGCCGCCCTCGTACTCGTCCACCGAGTAGCACGCTGCCAGGCCGGTCTGCTGATGGCTCCCCATTCGCAGCCGATAGAAGTAGACGGCCGGCACCTCCTCAACCATGAGGGGCGCGGCGGTGCGGAGGCGGTTGAAGCTTTTGAGGGCGTGGCTGTATACCGCATCCGAATATGGATCGGTCGATGCAGGGAGGTCGATCTCCGCGCGTGAGACGTGGAGGAAGCTGAGAGGGTTGCCGGAAGCCAGCGTCCGTGCTTCCTCGACGTTGACCACATCATAAGGTACGGCTGAAACCCGATCGACATTTGCCGGCACCGGCCTGAGCGCTCTAAACGGACGAATGATTGCCATAGTTGTTACTCGTGACGGCCATGGGGCCGCGGAGAAAGGTTTTTGAGGCTGGGAGCAATTGTCGGCAACATCAGCCGAGCTGTTGTAGATACCTGATAGAGCGGGAACATGTCAAGCGAACATCGAATCCGGCCGGAACAGAGGAATCTCTCCGCTCCGAAAATGCCGGCCTCGGAATTAGACGCCTGCAACCTGAAAACCACTGGCCATTAACCTTCGCCTACGAGCGCATCCGCCACCATCGTGGAGGTCGATTCGCAGCCCGCTGCAACCAGAATATGCAAGGACGAAACAGGCTTGCCGGTCAACCCCAGCCGCCATCCTTTAATGATTTAGTATCTGCTAATTAAATTGCCGCAAGGCCAGCAATATCTATAAATTATAGTTATATGATGTGCTTGCAACGGCGAGCCGGAATGGCTAGCATCGCCCCGTACGCTGTGAGCCAGGCGTATGCATCAAGGGAGTGCGAAGGGTCGTGCTTGGACCTCCTGGCGGATGTTCGAAGCCGAAAAGTCACTCCTGATCTCGGCGGGCCCCAGGCAGCCCGCAATTATCGGCACTCATTCCAGACATCGCTGTGAAGGCCGCAGGTTGAAGAGGGCGGCCATCACGGTTGATTTCTGACCGATCATGCTCCTCCCGGAAGGGACGGGGGACAGCTGATTTTTTCCCGAGCAGACTGCTCGACCAAAGAAAGATCGCGGGTGCGAAACCGGGTGATCAGACCCGATTTCGAGAATTAACTCACTCAACCCAAGGAACCTTTTATGAAAAGTAGTTTATTCAGGTTAGTTACAGCAATGCTTCTGGTGACATTGGTCAGCTTGGCTGCCTATGCCCAGGGCGGAGCGAGCTCCTCGCTTGCGGGCACGGTCGTCGACCAGTCCGGCGGGGTCATCCCGGGAGCGGAGGTTGTGATCAAAAACAACAGTACCGGCGCAGAGTCCAAGGCCGTCACTGCGGATAACGGGACCTTCTTCATACCGGCCCTGGCTGCGGGCACCTATACCGCTACCGTCAGCATGCCGAACTTCAAGCAAGCGGTCGTCAAGGACATCGTGCTTAGCGCAGGGGCCCCCGGCTCGATCCGTGTCCCGCTCCAGGTCGGCGGCATCAGTGAGGTTGTCACGGTGGAGGCCAACGCCGAGGTCGTGCAGTCGCAGACGGCGACCATCACCACGACGATGAACACCACCCAGATCGCGAGCCTGCCGCTGGCCACCCGGAGTGCTTTGGACTTTCTGGTTTTTCTCCCCGGCGTGAACACGACCGGAAGCGCCCGCGATTCCACGATCGCCGGCATGCCCAACAACACCATCAACATCACGATTGACGGCATCAACACCCAGGACAACTACCTCAAGGGGAGTGCGGGCGGAGACGGCTTCTTCAGCATGATCTCCCCGCGCCTGGATGCCGTCCAGGAAGTGACGCTTTCCACGGCGACTCCGGGATCCGAAGCCGCCGGCCAGGGTGCGGTGCAGATCAAGTTCGTCACGCGCTCCGGCAACAACGATTATCACGGCAGCGTTTACGAGTACCATCAGAACTCGGCGCTCAATGCCAACAACTGGTTCACCAACCGCGACCGCGGTCAGACGTACGACGGCACGCAGACACCCTGCACCGCGGCGCAAATGCAGACTGAATTTGAGAAGTGCAAAGCGCCGCGCAATTTCCTCCTACTCAACCAGTGGGGCTTCCGCGTAGGCGGTCCCATCAGTCTGCCCAAGGCGCTCTTCGGGCCGTTGAGCTTCAGCGGCAAGGACAGAGCCTTCTTTTTCCTCAACTATGAGGAAACCCGTCAGCCCTGGTCACAGAACCGGACCCGGACGATCTTCAACCCGCTGGTGGATCAAGGCATCTTCCCTTACACCGTGGGCCAGACGACGCAGCAGGTGAACCTGTTGAATCTGGCAGCCGCCAACGGGCAGACGGCCACATGGGATCCCACTATCCAGAAACTGCTGGCGGACATTCGCAACGCCACAACGCAGCAGGGCACTGTGAAGCAGCAGACCGATCCGGCCTACATGGATTACATGATCACCAACAAAGGGTTTTACCTGCGCCAGTCCCCGACGGCCCGCTTCGACATCAACCTGACGGACAAGCACCGCATCGAGGGGACCTGGAATTTCATGAAGTACGTCCCCGACGTGGACACCACAAACAGCATGGATCCGGCGTACCCGGGGTTCCCGAACTTCGGCACCCAGGGTTCGAACCGCTTTTCTGGTTCCGTGACGCTCCGTTCGACCTTGACCCCAAGGCTCGTCAATGAAGCGCGCACCGGCCTGCTGGGCGGCGTGACCCTATTCTCGCCGGATGTGAATCTGGGCATGTTCCAGACCAACGGGGTGGGCAACCAGGATGGCTTTGCGCTCAGCCTGAGCCTGATCAGCAATGTTTACCGTCAGAACAATCCGTCGCGCCGCGATGTGCCCAACGAATCGTTCGACGACGCACTGACTTGGACCAGGGGCTCGCACAGCTTCAGCATCGGCGGCTCCTTCACTAACGTCGGCTTGTGGTCCTGGGGTCAGCAGATCGCGCCCGGGATCTCCTTCGGGGTGAACTCCACCTACGATCCGTCGTACATCATGTTCAACACCCAGAACCAGGGGACGAACTTCCCGAACGCATCCAGTGCCCAGATCAGCACGGCCATGAGCATGTACGCGCTGATGACCGGGCGCGTGACGCAGATCACCGGAACCGGCATCCTGAGCGAGATCACCAACAAGTACACCTACGACGGCGCCCAGGTTCAGCGCGGCCACATGCGCGAGCTGGGATTCTTCATTGCAGATTCCTGGCGCATGCGCCCCAACCTGACGCTGAACTACGGCGTGCGTTGGGAAGGGCAGTTGCCGTTCGTGCCGCTCAACAACATGTACACGACCAACACCGTCGCGGATCTCTACGGAGTTTCCGGATACGGCAACATGTTCAAACCCGGCACCATAGCCGGCGTCGCGCCGACGTACAAGCTTTACAAGGCCGGCGATCCTGCCTACAACACCTCGTACCATGATTTCGCCCCGAGCCTCGGCTTCGCCTGGAGTCCGAATGCGGAAGGCTTCCTCAAGAAGATCCTGGGCGAGAACGGCAAATCGGTGCTCCGCGGCGGTTTTGGCCTGGCCTATAACCGCAACGGCATGTACGACTACACCTCCATGTTCAGCGCCAACCCGGGCATGACCGTCAATGCGACGCGCAGCGTCGCCAACGGCAACCTGGTCAGCGGTGCCGGGACCGACGTCTGGCCGCTTCTGTTCCGTGACAAGAGCCGCCTCGGCGCGCCGACTTTCGCCGACGCACCGCTGTATCCGATACAGTCGACGTCGATCTCGGATCAGGTCAACCTGTTCGACCCCTACTCCAGAACACCGTACACGATGTCCTGGTCCTTCGGCCTGCAGCGCGAGCTGACCAAGGACATGGCGGTGGAAGTGCGTTACGTGGCCACCCGCAACGAGCAGCCCTGGACCCAGAGAAACTTCAACGAGCAGAACATTGTCGAAAACGGGATGCTCGACGAGTTCAAGCTGGCGATGGCCAACCTGAAGGCGAACCAGGCGTACAACGTCAAGAACACTTTTGCTTACACCGGCGCGCCCGGCACGTCTCCGCTGCCTATCACGCTCGCATACTTGAGCGGCTTCAACGCGACACAAGCCATGGATCCGGCGAAATACACCTCGTCGAGCTTCACAAGCAGCACCTATGTGAACACGCTGGCCCAGTTCAACCCCAACCCGGGCAGCTACGCGACCAGCCTCTGGAACAACGCGACCCAGCGCGCCAATGCATTGGCCGCGGGATTGCCGGCGAACTTCTTCTTCGTCAACCCGACCGTCGCCTCGGGCGGCGCCTGGTTGTCGACCAACGGCGGCTTCAACCGCTACGACTCGATGGTGGTGGAACTGCGCCGCCGGCTGTCTCGTGGCCTGCTGGTTCAAGCCAACTATGTTTTCGCCAAGGGCCTGAGCGGTTCGTTCCTATCGTTCCGCGCCCCCCGTGCCACGGTTACGGGCGCCACCTTGCCGCAGGCATTCAAGATCAACTGGGTCTACGAGCTTCCGATCGGCAGCGGCAGAACGCTGCTGGGCGAGGCGCACGGCGTGGTTGACAGACTCATCGGCGGCTGGGAGTTCCAGGGAACCGGCCGCTGGCAGAGCGGCAACCTCATCAACGTCGGCAACGTCAGGCTGGTCGGGATGACGCTGAGCGATCTGCAGGATGCGGTCGGCCTGCGCTTCGACGATCAGAACCGGCAGGTCTACTACGTGCCTGCCGACATTCTCAGCAACACGATCAAGGCCTACAACGTCAGCGCGACCACGTCCACCGGCTACAGCACTTCCGTGGGCGTGCCCACGGGAAGGTACATCGCGCCCGCGAACAGCGGCGGCTGTATCCAGGTGGTGAGCGGCGACTGCACGGGGCTGACCAACTACGTCCGGGGTCCGAGATTCCAGAATTTCGACATGAGCCTCGTGAAGAGGATCAGGTTCACGGAATCGAAGAACTTCGAGTTGCGCGCGGAGTTCCTGAACGCGTTCAACAACACCAACTTCAACGGCAGCGTCTACACCGGCACCAGCGCGACTGGCGGCCAGCTGTCGGGGACCCAAAACGGCCCGCGCGTCATCCAGGCCGTCCTTCGTCTCAACTTCTAAGTCCACCCTGGAGAGGAACACGGCCGCGCCGTGTTCCTCTCCATTTCGTTCACCTACCCGGTACCAATAACAGCCGCTCCAACAACAACTCCTCAAGACGGGAAAGCAGCCACGAATGATTCGAATCTCACGAATATCTCTATTTGTGGGAATCGTGTCATTCAGTGCTCTGCCTTTAATCCGGATTGTTCATGAGTGAATGTCCAAAATAGATCTCTGGACGCCGAAAGACGCAGATAGACGACGACGGATTTGATTTTGTCGGCGACAATAGCTCCTGGCCGCATCTATCGGCCGCCAATTCCCTGGTTTTTTTCCGCTTGCCATCCAACCGCGTGAATACTTCAGGTTAAACTCCGAATAGATTAGCCTCGACTAACCGCTACAAGGACTCATTTCAAGCGATCAGGGCGGAGAACGCAATTTCCAGCCGCTGCTGACAAGGCAAACCGACACTTCGGCCCCCACTACTTGCCATGATTGCGACTTGCTTAGCAAATGCACTCAGAATCTGGAAATAAAAACATTAAAATGTGTTTATATTTTCCTGCCAGCAAATACATATGTAAGACTGCGGCGGCAGGTCCGTCACCGCGCAGAATGCTACAGGACAGGGTTTCATGCAATCGAGACGCGTATGCGGGGGTAAATAGAATTTTTCATGCCCGCCATCTCCGATTACCATGTGCTTATCAGACAACGACTAATGGACATTGTTTATAATTAAAACACTATGATGTACTTGCGTCATTGCAGCGAAGGACGCTAGGATCGCTCGACGCCGCGAACTTAAGGCGTGCGCTGATACAGATAATCTAAGAATCAGCTTCTTGTTTTTCTCAAGCAGGGGCGGAGAAGCGGAAGTGCTTCGAGACCTGAACACCACCTGGCGGATGATCCCGAAGCCGCGTGACCTCCCCTGATTCTGGCGGGTTCCCTGGCAAATCCCGCGAATGTGTGCGGCCTTCAGAAGGGGCGGCGCTGTGAGGGCAGCGCCTGCTTGCAGCCGCTTGCATGAATGCTGATTCCCTGATTGACCCGACGCCTGCAGCAGGCGTGAGGGACGTCTTGATCACAGAATGAATGTGGGAGCGAAACCGGGAGGACGATGATCCGGTTTCGAGAATCAACCATTTAATCCAAGGAACCCTTATGAAACATTGTGCATTACGGTTAGTTTCCACCACGCTTCTGGTTGCGTTGCTCAGCTGGATCGGCTACGCCCAGGGCGGTGCGAGCTCCGCGCTTACAGGAACGGTCGTCGACCAGTCCGGCGGGATCATTCCCGGCGCGGAGGTCACGGTCAAAAATAATGAAACCGGAGCGGAGTTCAAGACGGTCACTGCGGATAACGGCACTTTTTCCATTCCTGCCATGCCTCCTGGAACGTATACGGCTACGGTGAGCGTGCCCAACTTCAAACAAGCGAGCGTCAAGGACATCAAGGTGACTGCCGGCACGACCTCCACGATCCGGGTTGAACTCCAGGTCGGCGGCAGCAACGAAGTGGTCACCGTGCAGGCGAACGCCGAGGTGGTGCAGGCGTCATCGGCGAACATCACGACGACGCTGACGGTGAATCAGATCACCCAACTCCCTCTGGCCACCCGCAACGCCATGGACTTTCTGGTCATGTTGCCGGGCGTGAACACGACGGGAGGCGCGCGCAACTCCACCATTAACGGTCTGCCGAACAATTCGATCAACATCACGATCGACGGCATCAACACACAGGACCAGTACCTCAAGGGCAATTCCGGCGGTGACGGCTTCTTCAGCCTGATCAGCCCGCGCCTGGATGCCATTGAAGAGGTCACCGTTTCATCGGCCACGCCGGGCGCCGAGAGTTCCGGCCAGGGCGCGGTCCAGATCAAATTTGTCACCCGCTCGGGCAACAACGATTACCACGGCAGCGCCTACTGGTACCATCGCAATCCGGCGCTCAATTCCAACTACTGGTTCAACAACCGCGACAAGACGCCGGCCTACAACGGCACGACCACTCCCTGCACCACGGCGCAGATGCAGACTGAGTTTGAGAAATGCAAGGCGTTGCGCGACCGGGTGCTGTTCAATCAGCCCGGCGGCCGTATCGGCGGCCCGATCACGCTTCCGAAGGCGCTCTTCGGCCCGTTGGGTTTCAACGGCAAGGATAAGGCTTTCTTCTTCGTCAACTACGAGGAATTCCGCCTGCCGGCCCAGCAGACCCGGACCCGGACCTTCTTCGGCCCGGGAGTCGAGAACGGCATCTTCCCTTACACCGTGACTGGCGCAGGGACCCAGACCGTAAATCTCTGGAATCTGGCAGCCGCCAATGGCCAGACCGCTACCCCGGACCCGACCATTCAGAAACTGCTGACCGACATTCGGGCGGCGGCGCAGGACCCGGCCAACGGCGTCAGCGAGATCCTCCAGAGCGATCCTTTGTACGAGAATTACATCTTCACCAACAAGGGCCTGGGCGTGCGCAAGTTCCTGACCACTCGCGGCGACTTCAACCTGACAAGCAAGCACCGCCTGGAGCTCAGCTGGAACTTCCATCGCTATGTTCCCGGCACCGACTTCCTCAACAGTTATGACCCGGCCTACCCGGGTTCACCGAATGTCGGCCAGCAGGGCGGGAACCGCTTCTCGCAATCCTCGGCGCTGCGTTCGACCATCACGCCCAGGATCGTCAACGAAGCGCGGTTTGCCTTCCTGGGAGGGGTCACCCTCTGGAACGGCAACGGCAGTCCTTCGATGTTCAGCGGATCCACTTACAACATGGATGGCTTTGGCATTGCCTTCCCTACAGGCTACAGCCCCTACCGCTACACGACACCCTCCCGCCGCAGCGTGCCGAATGAAACCATCGAGGACACGCTGAGCTGGACCAAGGGTTCGCACAGCATCAGCTTCGGGGGCACCTGGACCAACATCGGCATGTTCACCGAGAGCCACCAGATGGTGCCGACGATCGGTCTGGGCTTGAACACCAGCTACGATCCGGCGGCGATCATGTTCAATTCGACCAACGGCCCGAAGAACTTCCAGGGCGCGTCCAGCTCGCAGTACGGCAATGCCCAAACCATATACGCACTCTTGACCGGGCGTGTCAGTTCCATCGGCGGCAATGGCGTCCTGAGCGAGGTAAACAATCAGTACACATACAATGGGTCGAACGTTCAGCGCGGCCACATGCGTGAAATGGGAGCCTTCGTTGCGGACTCATGGCGTATGCGCCCGGGTCTGACATTCAACTACGGTGTGCGTTGGGAGCTGCAGATGCCGTTTATCCCGCTCAACAGCGTGTACTCTACGAATGACCTGACTGACCTGTGGGGGCTTTCCGGGCCCCAGAACTACGGCAACGGCACACTCTATACGCCCGGCAACCTGGTAGGCCAGGCGCCGACGTACAAACAGTTCGTGGCGGGCACTCCCGCCTACAATACCACTTACTCAAATTTCGCGCCCAGTGCCGGTTTTGCCTGGAGCCCGAGTGCGAAGGAGGGCTTCCTCAGCCGGCTTGTCGGCAGTAGCGGTCAGACGGTGATCCGCAGCGGTTACTCGATTGCCTACAACCGCAACGGGATGAGCGACTACACCTCGATGTACAGCGCCAATCCTGGAATCACGGTCAATGCCGCCCGCAACGCCAGCAATGGCAACCTGGTCAGTGGCGTCGGCAGCGATGTGTGGCCGATCCTGTTCCGTGACAAGAGCCGCCTTGGCCCGCCTCCATTCATCTCGACGCCGACCTATCCGCTCCAGTCGACTTCGATCTCGGATCAGGTGAATCTCTTCGATCCCAACACGAAAACGCCCTACACCATGTCGTGGACGTTCGGCATCCAGCGCGAGCTTACCCGGGACATGGCACTGGAAGTTCGTTATGTCGGCACGCGCAACATGCAGCCGTGGACCCAGCGCAATCTCAACGAGCAGAACATCGTCGAGAATGGGTTCCTGGACGAGTTCAACCTGGCGATGGCGAACCTGCAGGCAAATCAGGCAGCGGGCCGCGGGAATACTTTCAAGTACGCCGGACCAGGATCCGGGACCTCACCGTTGCCGATCACACTGGCGTACTTCTCAGGCATCCCGGCCGCGCAGGCGGGTGACACGACCAAGTACACCTCTTCGAACTTCACCAGCAGCACCTTTGTAAACACGCTGGCGAAATTCAATCCGAACCCGGGCAGCTATGCGACCAGCCTGTGGAATGACGCGGGCCGCCGCGCCAACGCCGCAGCTGCCGGCATACCCGCCAATGAGTTTGTGGTCAATCCGACCGTCGCGTCGGGGGGCGCCTGGATCTCGACCAACGGCGGCTTCAACCGTTACGACTCGATGGTGGTGGAACTGCGCCGCCGCTTGTCCAAGGGGCTGCTGGTTCAGGCCAACTACACTTGGGCCAAGGCCATGAACAGCTCACTGGCCTCGTACCGCACACCCTATCTGCAGAGTCTGGGCGACACCCTGCCGCATGCGTTCAAGATCAACTGGGTCTACGAGCTGCCATTCGGGAGCGGGAAATTCCTGTTCGCCAACTCGCATGGCGTGGTCGACAAGGTTATCGGCGGTTGGGAGATCGAAGGCACCGGCCGCATGCAGTCCGGCAACCGGCTCAACTTCGGCAACGTCAGGCTGGTCGGGATGACGCTGGCGGATCTGCAGAATGCCATGGCGCTGCGCTTTGATGATGCCAACCGGCTGGTCTACTACGAGCCGGAAGACATCCGCATCAACACGATCGCGGCCTTCAACTACAGCGCGACCACATCCACCGGTTACAGCACCGCCTGGGGTGTTCCCACCGGACGCTACATTGCGCCCGCCAACAGCGGCGGCTGCATTCAGGTGGTGTCGGGCGACTGCGCCGGCTATACCACCTACGTCAGGGGCCCGAGGTTCACGCGCTTCGACATCAGCCTCGTCAAGAGGATCCGGTTCTCGGAGTCGAAGAACTTTGAGCTGCGCGGCGAGTTCCTGAACGCCTTCAACAACATCAACTTCACCGGCACGACTTGCGCCAGCAGCAGCTCGACCTGCGGCCAGGTGACCTCGGCCTATACGGACCCGAACCAGCAGCAGGATCCGGGCGGACGCCTGATCCAATTCGTGGTCCGCATCAACTTCTAATCTCCAACCTGTAAATAAGGGGAACACGGCTCTGGCCGTGTTCCCCTTTTCGGAACAGGACCGTTGAGATCCTGGAGATGTTGGCGCGAGCGTCGGCAGAATGCGGGTTCAGCCGCAGAGCTTCTCGGTATTGGGTGAGGGCTTCATTCAATCGCCCCAATCTCTCGAGGGCGACTCCCAGGTTATTGTGGATCTCGGCATCATCCGGCCTGTATTGAATCGCCTGCTGATACTGCGCCGCCGCCTCCCCGATCCTGCCCATCCCCTGCAGGACGTTCCCCAGATTGAAGTGAGCGTCCGCATAGCCGGGTTTGAGTCGCAGGGTCTCCCTATACTGGGTCGCGGCCTCATCAAGACGGCCCAGTCCTTGCAGGGCGAAGCCCAGGTTGATATGGGCCTCGGCATAGTCGGGCTTGAGACGCAGGGCCTCTCTGTAGCTGGCCACTGCTTCCTCGGCACGACCCATGTGTTGCAGCGTGACACCCAGATTGTGGTGCGCCTCGGGATTGTCAGGTTTGAGCTCCAGGGCTTCCCGGAATTGTGCGAGGGCCTCGTCCAGGCGGCCCATCGCCTGCATCACATTTCCCAGATTATTCCGGGCCTCCACCGAATCGGGCTTGAGCCGCAATGCCATTTCGTATTGAGCCAGAGCCTCCTCATGCCGGCCGAGCTTTTCCAGGCTGTTGCCCAGGCTGTTGCGGGCTTCCGCGAAATCCGGCCGGAGCCGCACGGCCACCGTCAAGGTTTCCAGTGCCTCGGGTCTGCCCAGTTTCTGCAATAACCGGCCCAGGTTGTACTGCGCATCAAAGTAGTCCGGATCGACCCGCAGGGCATCCTGGTAGTGCGCAATCGCCTCTTCAATGTGCCCCTGCGTTTCCAGGGCTTGACCCATGTTGTTGAGCGCCTCGGCATAATCCGGTTTAAGTCGCAGGGCCTCTCTGAAGTGAGCCATAGCCTCATCAGGGCGGCCGCCCAGTTCCAGGATTCCAAGGTTGTTGTAGGCCATCCAGCAGGTAGGATTGCGGCTGAGCGTCGCCCGATAGAGTGTCGTCGCGTCGGTGTACTGGCGGCTCTGGCTCCAGGTCAACGCGCCCAGAGCGGCTCCCAGAACCAGGAGCGCTGCCGCGTCGGCCTTGTGATGGAGATTCCAGCGCCTGGCCAGAATCGCCAGGCCGGCGGAGAAGAGCGCGATGATGGACAGGCTCGCGAGATATTGAAAGTGATCCGCGACGAAAGAGAAACGGAAAGGAAACACATTGAAGAAACCGAGCGCAGGAAACAGGGTCCCGCAGAAGAGCAGCAGGGCGGCCAGGGGTGCGCGGGATCGTTTGCGCAGCCGCCACAGGCCGGCCAGCAAGGCGAGCACGCCGGCAGGATAGAGGTACTGCCACCATACTGTCTGGCTGACCTGCCAGCGCGGGTAGATGAAGATGAGATTCGCCGGCCAGAAGAGTTTGACGAGGTAGAACCAGATAACGCGGCCGGCGATGAGGCCGCGCTCGATGAAGGTGAATTGAAACTCGGCCCCCTGGGCCCCGATCAAGGCTCGCTCGACCCAGGCGGTGAGCAGGCCTGCGGTGATGCCGAGCGCGAAAAATGGCGCAAGCGGCATCAGGTCGCGACGCCGGCTGAGCGTGCCGCGCTGCCACCAGAGGAGGACGAGGAGTGCAGCCGGCAGCGTGGCGGTAAGGGTTTTGCTGAGTACGGCGAGAATGAATAGTGCCAATGCTACAGCAAAGAAGCGCTTCCGACGGCTTTTGTCGAAGTGCAGATAAGCCAGGGTGGAACCGAGGTAGAACACACCCGAGAGGGTGTTTTTCAGCTCGGAGATCCAGGCGACGGACTCGACCTGGAGAGGGTGGAGGGCGAAGATGAGAGCGGCAAGAAAGGCCCCCGGGACAGCGAGGCGGCGCAGGATGACGGCCAGGAGGAATGCAGACAGGGCGTGGAGGGTGATATTGAGGAGGTGATAACCGAGGGTGCTCTCGCCCCAGAGCCTGTATAGGAACCAGAAAGCGGAATGGACGACCGGGTAGTATTGCTGGGTTGCGCCCAGGTCGAACCAGATGCGCCACAATCCGCCGGGGGAGCGCAACGCGCTGGGCGTGATGTGCGCATCATCATCCCAGAGCATGCCGCCGTGCCAGGCCGGCTGATAGGCCGCCAAGACAGCGAGCAATAGCAGCGGCAGCAAGAGCCAAATCCGATGATTCTGCGTCGTGTCGGCCGCGCGGGAATGAGCATCCGGCTGTGGCGGACTGTTATCGCAATTGCTGCCGGCCCGACGCGGCCTTTGTTTCCTGTTGCCCATGAGAGGTTAGTTATATCCGTCCTCGCGCCGAAAGACAACGGCCTGGGATCGGAGACCGGCGTATAGGGGCTGGCGTTTCTTGCGGTTTGAGGGGGTTTACTACAGGCGCCACGAAACACTCGGTGTGGCGGCGGCCACAAACCTCGGACATTTCGTGTATCTCGTCGTTTGCAAAAGCGGCTCGGAGGAACGCGGCCCGGCCGCGTTCCTCCGAGAAGGAGAAATTAGAAGTTGAAGCGCACGATGACCTGGATAGTACGCGGGCCGCCCTGCGTTCCAGACACCTGGCACATATTCAGGCTGGTGCCGGTGCATCCTGTCGTGTAGTTGAAGTTGACCTCGTTGAACGCATTCAGGAACTCGCCGCGGAGCTCAAAGTTCTTGCTCTCCGTGAAACGGATCCGCTTCACCAGGCTCATGTCCACCCGGGCCCACGGTGCTCCGCGAACATAATGATGGCGCGGTGCGCAGTCCTCAGAAAAGATTGAGGTACAGTCTACCCCTCTCGCGGGAGCGAAGTAGCGTCCAGTGGGAGCGGCTCCGCTGTACCCGGTTGCGGAAGTCGGACTGAAGCTGTACGCCAAGATGGTGTTCTGGATGATATCGTCCGGCAGCTGATAGATGATGCGTTTCGCATCATCAAAGCGCAGCTGGTAGATGCTTTGGAGTTCCTTGTCCGTCATGCCTACCACCTTGACATTGCCGAAATCGTCCCAATCGGCGCTCTGAATGCGGAAGACGCCGTGGTATTCCCAGCCGCCGATAAGGCGGTCGAGCAGCCTGCCCGTGGAGGCAGCGAGCCTGCGGCCCTGGCCGAACGGCAGTTCCCACACCCAGTTGAGCTTGAAGGTGTGAGGCAAAGTGCCGGTGCTTATGTCGTTGAACCGTTCGCGGCGGAGGGAGTACCAGGATCCTGTGAAGGCTTTGGCAAAGGTATAGTTTGCCTGAAACAGCAATCCCTGCGCCATGCGCCGACGCAACTCAATGACCATCGAGTTATACATCGAGTATCCGCCGTTGCCCTGGACGGCGACGCCGCCGAGCAGGTTGGGGTTGGTGACGAAGAAATTGGCCGGCATGCCCGCTGCTTTGCCGTTGGCGCGCTTGGTGGCATCGCTGTACAAAGCTGACGCGTAAGATACCGCGTTTGGGTTCACCCTGTTGAGGTAGCCCTCATAGGTGCTGCTGGTCCAGTTCGAGCCCGTGTACTTCGTCGGGTCGCTCGCAGAGGAACTGGGCAACCCGTTGAACCAGGCAAGGCTGATCGGCAGGGGATAGGTGCCTGTTCCCGGCCCCAGGTACTTGAAGCCGGAGGATGCCTTCCCGTTGGCGACGTTGGCCTGCAGGTTCTTCATTGCCAGTTGAAATTCTTCATAGACTCCGTTCTCGAAGATGTTGCTCTCGGTGTCGTTGTAATCATACGTGTACCATGGCTGGAGACCTTTGGTGCCCACGTAGCGGACTTCGACGGCCATGCTCTTGCCAAGCTCGCGCTGGATACCGAATTGCCAGGACTGGGCGTAGGGTGTCTTGAGATTGGGTTCGAAGACCGTCATCGAAGCCGTTTCCGAGTAGGTCGCCGATGTGATCGGGTAGACCGGCGCATCCGGGAATGTGCCCGGGGTGAGCCGAGTCCTGTCGCGGAAAAGCAGCGGCCATTGATCGGTGCCCACGCCGCTTACCAGGTTGCCTCGGGACACGTTTCGCGTGGCCGTCAGGGATCCGCCTGGATTGCCGCTGAATTCGCCAAGGTAGGTGGACATTCCCATCCGGCTGAAAGCGATCGAATATCCGGCGCGGACAACCGTGTTGCCTGTCTCCCCGAGGATGCGACTCAGCCATTTGTTATCCGACTTTGGACTCCAGGCAACCCCGACAGTGGGAGCGAAGTCCTTCCATCGCTGATTGTAGGCGCTCGTGCCCGTCTTGTACTGGATGAACTCCGGCACCTTGCCCGTCAAGGTCCCGGGTTTGAACATGTTGCCGACGCCGGATACTCCCCAGATATCAGCGATGGTGGCCGTGGAGTAGACGTCGTTGCCGGGGACAAAGGGCAGCTGGAGCTCCCAGCGCACGCCATAGTTTAACGTCAGGCCGGGACGCATGCGCCAGGCATCCTGCGCGAAAAAGCCGTATTCCTGATAGTGGCCGCGGTTGACGTTATCCCCATTAAATTTGTACTTATTGTCCTGGTCGCTCAGGTATGCGGTGCCTCCCAATGATGTAACGCTCCCGACCATAACCCCATACATGCTGCGGGCGGCCGAGAGCTGGCTTGAGTTCGCTCCCTGGAAGTTTTTCGGGCCGTTGACACTATCGAACATTACCCTGGCCGGGTCGTAAGTATTGTCGAGCCCGAGGGTGACGCTTGGGGTTCTCAGGATTCGGATCCCCATGCTCCACACGCCGTACTGTGCGAAGTTGCCGCCAAAAGTGATGCTGTGCGCCCCCTTGCTCCAGGTCATCGAGTCCTCGAGTACTTTGCTCGTCGCATTGCGGCGGCTGCCGGTGGAGGCGACATAGGGATTGGTGATCCCCGCCCCGCTGACGCTGACCACGTAGCCGTCCATGTTATATACCGAGCCGCTGAACATACCGGGACCCATGTTCGAATTGAACATGCTGGGCCCCCCGGACATGCCGGAGCGGAATTCATTGACGAGCCGCGGGGTCAAAGTCGAACGCAGCGCCGCGGACCCGTTGTAGCGCTGCGAGCACTGAACTCCGTAGTTCGGCGAATTCGGGAAATTCGGCTCATAGCCGTTTGTGGTGTCATATTGGAGGCAAAAGAGCTTGTTGTGGTTCCAGGTGATCTCCAGGCGATGGCTGCTGGTCAGGTTGAAGTCCAGCCGGCCTGTCATATAGCGCCACTTGGTCTTCGTCGGAAGGACAAAGGTGAGGGACTGAACAAGCGGATCGTTGCCCGCTCTTAGGCTTCCTTGAGAAGTAGAAGTGCGCATGTCGGCCAGGATCTGCTTGACAGTCGGGTCCCAGGTGGACACAAACCCGTTTGTAGCCGCGAGGTTCAACAGGTTCACGCTCCGGGTGACTCCGCCTGAAGTCCACAGAAAGTTGCCCGGTTCGGCCTCGGGGGTGAAGAGTGTGCTGGTCGAAGTAACCGAGGTGGGCTGGCGCAATTCCTCGTAATTGAAGAAGACAAAGGCCTTGTCCCGGCCGTCGAATCCCAGGGGGCCGAAGAGCTTCTTCGGCAGCGAGATCGGGCCGCCGAAACGGCCGCCGAGCTGATGCAGCCTGACGATTGTTGGAGGCGCCTTCCAGGTCAACGGGTCTGCACCGGCGGGCGCCGTGACGTTGCGGTTATTGAACCACGAGTTGGCATTAAAGGCGTCGTTTTGGATGTAGTCGTAGATCCCGCCATGGTAGTCGTTGTTGCCGGAACGCGTGACGAACTTGACCTGCACCGCGCCCCCGCCGGCGCTTTCCGCGCCCGGCGTCGCCGTGGAAACAGTGACCTGCTCCATGGCATCGATGCCTGGACGCACGCGGCTGAAAAAGCCGTCGGTCGACTTCATGTAGTTGTCCTGCGAGCTGATGCCGTCAATCGTGATGTTGACCATGTTTTCCGGCAATCCCATGACGCGGGCCTCACGGGTGTCGGTGCCCGAGATACTGATCCCCGGCAGACTCAGGATGACGCCTTCGAGAGCGCTGCGGCTCCCGGTCGGCAGGTTGATGATCTGGGCAATGTTCATGGTGCTCGCCACGTTGGCTGTCTGCGACTGCACCATTTCCGCGCCTGCCTCCACTACGACTGTCTCGGTTTTGCCGCCTACCTGGAGGGTGACACGGATCGTGGCCGGAACGCCGGCCTCAACTGTGATGTCCTTGTAAACCGCCACTTTGAAGTTTGGAACTGAAACCGTAGCGGTGTAAATACCAGCAGTTAGTGCAGGAACGGAGAAGGTCCCGTTGCTGGCCGTTATGGCCTTGGACTCACCGCCGGTGGCGTTGTTCCTTACGACAACTTCCGCACCAGGGATGACGCCGCCGGACGTGTCGACGACTGTTCCCGAGATGGAAGACAGGTTGCCGCCGCCCTGCGCGAGGGCGAAAGTGCTGATCAGCGAAAGAAAAAGCATCACTGAAAGCAGCCTGATTAAGCATAATTTCATAGGAAACTCCTTGATTGGATGCTTGATCCTATTGAATGAGTAAGATGTTACCTGGGATTTCCATTCAAGATCCGGCCACGGTATCTCCTCCGCATAGTTCCATACGTTTGCAGAGACGTAACCCGCGAAACCGGGTGATATCAGCTGCGAGCGGAGACAACATTGGGCTGTCTAATGCGAAAGAGTAGTTGAGGATCTCTAAGGAAATCCACCGCTTTGATGGGAGTGTTTTGGGCTCAGGGGTCGAGGCCCTGAGCGCCACCGTTCTCCTCCCCTGCCACTGCCAGGAAGCTAACTTATTGAGCAGTCGAATCGGAATTCCATAACGAATTCATTCGATTTTTGGCTCGCGAGCGATCATAACAATGCCAATCCCGCAACGCAAGAAAATTGTTAACTCCTCTTAATCTGGAAACCGGTGGAAACCGGGACGCCACCCTATTTCCTGCCACGATAGGCGAGTTATGGGCAAGTCAGGCAGGAAATAGGGTGGCGTCCCGGTTTCCGGAAATAGGGTGGCGTCCCACTGCTGTCCCACTGAGCAAATTTAGAAATCTAGCAACCCACAGTGTTCCATTGAGTTGCATCAAGAAACGACCGTAATCGATTTGAATTGCGATCTACACTTCGGCCTTCCGACTTTATGCAGAAA